>NZ_JBHUAD010000141.1:0-10251 GCF_042789955.1 Oerskovia sp. NPDC056781 | reverse complement strand
GGGTGGAAGACCCGGCCGCTCGCGGCGGCCCGGACCAGGCCCGTCAGGCACCGACCCGGCACGCAGCCGTTCCAGCGGCCGCGCCGCGGTCCCCGTGCCACGACTCAGCTTCACCACCCAGCAGGACCACGACAGGACGAGGTAGACGACGGTGACGGACGAGACTCCCGAGCAGGACGAGAACCAGGGAACCCTCCCCGGGGACGGGACCGAGGCAGCGCTGGGAGCAGACGGCACGGTCGCCGTGCACCACGGCCGGATCGCACAGGTGGACCTGCAGCTCGAGATGCAGCGCTCGTACCTCGACTACGCGATGAGCGTCATCGTGGGGCGTGCGCTCCCGGACGTGCGCGACGGGCTCAAGCCCGTGCACCGCCGCGTGCTCTACGCGATGTACGACGGCGGGTACCGTCCCGACCGCGCGTTCTCCAAGTGCAGCCGCGTCGTCGGCGACGTCATGGGCAAGTTCCACCCGCACGGTGACACGGCCATCTACGACGCGCTCGTGCGGCTCGTGCAGGACTGGTCGCTGCGCTACCCGCTGGTCGCGGGGCAGGGCAACTTCGGTTCCCCCGGCAACGACCCCGCGGCGGCGCCGCGGTACACCGAGTGCCGCATGGCCCCGCTCGCCATGGAGATGGTGCGGGACATCGACAAGGAGACCGTCGACTTCCAGGACAACTACGACGGCCGCACCCAGGAGCCCGTCGTCCTGCCCGCGCGCTTCCCGAACCTGCTGGTCAACGGGTCGGCCGGCATCGCGGTCGGCATGGCCACGAACATCCCGCCGCACAACCTGCGTGAGGTCGCCGAGGGCGTGAAGTGGCACCTGGCGCACCCCGAGGCCTCCAAGGAGGAGCTGCTCGAGGTCCTGCTCACCAAGATCAAGGGCCCCGACTTCCCCACGGGCGCCACGATCCTGGGTCACAAGGGCATCGAGGAGGCCTACCGCACCGGCCGTGGGTCCATCACGATGCGCGCGGTCGTCAACGTCGAGGAGATCCAGAACCGGATCTGCCTCGTCGTCACCGAGCTCCCCTACCAGGTCAACCCGGACAACCTGGCGCTGCGCATCGCCGACCTGGTCAAGGACGGCAAGGTGCAGGGCATCGCGGACATCCGCGACGAGACCTCGGGCCGTACGGGACAGCGCCTGGTCATCGTGCTCAAGCGCGACGCCGTCGCCAAGGTCGTCCTGAACAACCTGTACAAGCACACCTCGCTCCAGGAGAACTTCGGCGCGAACATGCTCGCGCTCGTCGACGGCGTGCCCCGCACGCTGAGCATCGACGCGTTCGTGCGCCACTGGACGACGCACCAGATGGACGTCGTCGTACGCCGTGCGCGCTTCGAGCTGCGCGCCAAGGAGGAGCGCGCCCACATCGTGCGCGGCTACCTCAAGGCGCTCGACGCGCTCGACGAGGTCATCGCGCTCATCCGGGCCTCGGCCACGGTCGAGGACGCGCGCGAGGGCCTCATGGCCCTGCTCGAGGTCGACGAGATCCAGGCTCGCGCCATCCTGACGCTGCAGCTGCGCGCTCTCGCCGCGATGGAGCGCCAGAAGCTCATCGACGAGTACGCCGAGCTCGAGGCCGCGATCAAGGACCTCAACGACGTCCTGGCCCGTCCCGAGCGTCAGCGTCAGATCGTGGGCGACGAGCTCGAGGAGATCGTCTCGCGCTACGGCGACGAGCGCCGGACCACGATCCTCCCCTACGACGGCGACGTGTCGATCGAGGACCTCATCGCCGAGGAGGAGGTCGTCGTCACGATCACGCGCGGCGGCTACGCCAAGCGCACGCGCAGCGACAACTACCGCCAGCAGAAGCGTGGCGGCAAGGGTGTGCGCGGCACGCAGCTGCGCGAGGACGACATCGTCGACCACTTCTTCGTGACGACGACGCACCACTGGCTCCTGTTCTTCACGAACCTGGGCAGGGTGTACCGGGCCAAGGCGTACGAGCTGCCCGAGGGCGGCCGCGACGCCAAGGGGCAGCACGTCGCGAACCTGCTCGCGTTCCAGCCCGGCGAGAAGATCGCGCAGGTCCTCGACCTGCGCGACTACGACGCCGCCGAGTACCTGGTCCTCGCGACGCGCCGCGGTCTGGTCAAGAAGACCCGGCTGTCGGAGTACAACTCCCCGCGCTCGGGCGGCCTCATCGCGATCAACCTGCGCGAGGACGAGGACGGCAACACCGACGAGCTGGTCTCGGCCCGGCTCGTGGACGCCACGGACGACCTGATCCTGGTCTCGCGCAAGGGGCAGTCGATCCGCTTCACGGCCGACGACGACGCGATGCGCCCGCTGGGCCGCTCGACGTCGGGCGTCACGGGCATGAAGTTCCGGGAGGAGGACGACCTCCTCGCCATGGACGTGGTCCGTGACGACGCCTTCCTGTTCACGGTCACCGAGGGTGGCATCGCCAAGCGGACGCAGCTCACCGAGGACAACTACCGCGTCCAGGGCCGCAACGGCTTCGGCATCAAGGTGGCGAACCTCCCTGAGCGCAACGGCGACCTGGTCGGCGCCCTCGTGGTGGACGCCGACGACGAGGTGCTCGTCATCATGGAGCGCGGCAAGATCGTGCGGTCCTCGGTCGACGAGGTGAAGCCCACGGGCCGCACGTCCCAGGGTGTCATCTTCGCCAAGCCGGACAAGAACGACAAGATCATCGCCGTTGCCCGTAATGTCGAACGTCGACTGGGGGAGGATCGGGATACCGTGGACGAGGACGCGTCCGAGCAGGGGCAGTCCGAGGTCGCCTCTCCCGCCAGCAACACCGGGCAGGAGGCTTCGTCGGAAGCGACCCCCGGAGCCACCGAGGATGGTAGATGAGCAGCGAGAAGAAGTCCCCGCCGACGATCGTGCCGAAGGCGGTGCAGCCACGCCCTGACGAGGTGACGAGCACCGCGACCCGCCCACCGGCGAGCAACGGCACCGCACGGACCGCAGGGGGCGGGACGACCAACGGTGCGCAGCCCGGGGCGAGTGCCCCGGTACCGCCGCCTCCTCCGACGACGGGAGCGACGCCGTCGGGCTCGAAGCCCGCGAGCGAGAAGCCCGCGAGCGAGAAGCCCGTCCCGCCGCCTCCGGCCGCGGGCGGTCCGGCCGCCCGGTCCGGTGCGCTGAAGGCGGCTGCCGCCGCCATGGCGACCGCCAAGGCCGCCGCCAAGAAGCTGGCCGAGCCCTCTCCGGCGCCCGCGCCTGCGAAGCAGAGCGAGAAGTCTCCCGACGAGATCGACGACCGAACGGTGCCACGCGTGAACAAGACCCCGACGAGCGCCGGCGCACCCTCTGCGGGCGGTACCCAGGAGGTGCCCGCCATGCACTACACCGCGGCGGGCTTCAGCGGCACGGCGAGCCCGGTCACGGGCGCGACGCCCGTGGCCGCGGCGCCGGCCGGGCAGGCTCCGCGACAGGCGCAGCCGGCGACGGGGGCGACGCCCGCGGCGCGGTCGGCCGACGGTCCTCGTCGGGTGCGGCTCGCGATCTCGCGCGTCGACCCCTGGTCGGTCATGAAGCTGTCGTTCCTGCTCGCCGTCGCGATCGGGATCATGACGGTCGTCGCGACGGCGGTGCTGTGGACCGTGCTCGACGGCATGGGCGTCTTCACCGAGACCGACGCGCTGATCCGCAGCATCGTCGGTCAGGAGTCCACGGTCGACGTGCTCCAGTTCGTGGAGTTCAACCGGGTGGTCGCGCTGTCGACCCTGATCGCGATCGTGAACATGGTGCTCATCACAGCGCTGTCCACGATCATGGCGTTCATCTACAACATCGTCGCGGCCATGGTGGGCGGAATCCACCTCACCTTGACGGACGACTAGGACATAGCATCACATACCGGGACGTCGTCCGAGGGCCCTGGGCCCGCTGCGGAGCACGTCGGACGATGTCCCGGTTTGGGTGCACCCCGAGAAGTGCGGTAGTCTCAAGCGCTGCCGCAGCACAGCAAGGGCCTATAGCTCAGACGGTTAGAGCGCTTCCCTGATAAGGAAGAGGTCAGAGGTTCAAGTCCTCTTAGGCCCACTGCAGGAAACCCACCCGAGGGGGAACGTCATGAAGAAGTTCTTCGTACTGCTGCTCGTTGCCGGCGCCGGATTCTTGATCTGGCGCAAGGTGTCCGAGGACAACAACGAGCGCGATCTCTGGGCAGAGGTCACCGACACCTTCGAGTGACGGTCTCTGCGAGGTAGTTCCGCACGATCTGGGGCCATGGCGCAATTGGTAGCGCACCTGCTTTGCAAGCAGGGGGTTAGGGGTTCGAGTCCCCTTGGCTCCACAGAGTGAACAGGCCGTCGGCCGGGTCTTCCACCCGGCGGCGGCCTTTCGCGTTCCTGCCCGCCGCGGGCGGGTCGCGGTGGCCCACCCAACGCAGAGAGCCCCGACCGGCACCGGCGGGCGGGGCGCTCACGCTCTGCACGGTGGGTTCAGACGGTCGGCTTCTTGCCGTCGGTCGTCGCGTCACCCTCGTCGCCCGACGGCGCAGCGTCCTTGGCCCGGGTGGTCGCCTTGCGCGTCGCCTCCTTGGCGTCGCTCACGGCCTCCTGGACCTTCCCGGTGATCTTCTCCCCCGCGTCGGTGACCGCCTCCTGGACCTTCCCACCCGTCTCCCGTCCCTTGGCGACGGCGGCACCGGCGGCCTCGCCGACGGCCTCTGCGGCGTTGTTGACGGCCGCGCGCGCATCCTCGAAGGTCGAGGCCGGAACCTGGTCCCAGGGCTCGGCCCACGGGTCGGTCGTGGGCTGCGCCCGACGCCACAGGACGTAGGCTCCGCCCGCGGCCGTGACGCCTCCGACGACCCACCAGAGCGCCTTGCTCTTCTTCTGGGGGTCGGCCTTCTCCGCGGCGGCGGTGAGCTTGGCAGGCGCGGCCTTGGCGGCCTTCTTGGCAGAGGCGGCCGACGTGTCGAGCCCCTTCTTGGCGGCCTTGGCGGCCTTCTTCGTCGCCCTCCGGGACAGCTTCTCGGCAGCTGCTGCCGACGCGACGGTCGCGGCGGCCGCGGCCTCGACGTTGCGGGAGGCGGCCTCGGCGGCCGCCGCCGCAGCGGCGTTGAAGCTCGCGACGATCTTGGGCAGGACCTCCTCGACCAGCTTGTCGTGGGCCGTGTCGATCGCCGGGCTGGCCTTCTCGGCAGCCTTCTCGACGCGGGGGGCCGCCGCCTGCAGGCTGTCCTGCCACGCCTTCTCGAGGCGGGGGGTGAGCCACTCGACGAAGGCCTCGACCTTGGGCTGGCCCCACTCCTTGGCCTGGTCGGCGAGCTGGGCTGCTGTCGTCTGCGCCTTGGCTCCAGCGTCGCCGACGAGCGCGGCGACCTCGGCTGCCTGATCCTTGATCTTCTCGGAGTCGATCGAGGAGATCGTGTCGTTCACGACTCGGGCGGAACGGCGGGTGCGGTCGGACATGGAGCCTCCTGTGTTCGCGGTGCTGGTGATGCTCGCTGGGACTCCACTCTGCCACCGTGCCAGGGGACCCGCGAGACAAGCGCGCCGAGGCGTTCGACACCAGTCGGGCGACTGGCGGGAGCCACAGGGCCTCGTGTGAGAATGAGGTCATGTTCGCAACCCTCCACACCACTGCTGGTGACATCCGCATCGAGCTCCTGCCGAACCACGCTCCCAAGACGGTGGCGAACTTCACCGGTCTGGCGAAGGGCACCACGACCTGGACGGATCCCCGTACGGGCGCCGAGAGCAACGCGCCGTTCTACGACGGGCTGATCTTCCACCGCGTGATCCAGGACTTCATGATCCAGGGCGGTTGTCCCCTGGGCACCGGGACCGGCGGTCCTGGCTACACGTTCAACGACGAGATCCACCCCGAGCTCCAGTTCGACCGTCCGTACCTGCTGGCCATGGCCAACGCGGGGTCGCGTCGCAACCCGGTCTCGGGCGAGGTCGAGGGCACCAACGGGTCGCAGTTCTTCATCTCGACGATCCCCACGCCGTGGCTCAACGGCAAGCACACCATCTTCGGCGAGGTCGCGGACGACGAGTCGCGTGCCGTGGTCGACGCGATCAACACGACGCGGACTCGCCCGGGCGACCGCCCGGTCGACGACATCGTCATCAGCTCGGTCACCATCGAGGACTGACCATCTCCGTCCCCGCCTTCGGGACACCGGAACCGGCCCAGCCGGCTCCGGTGTGTCCCCGACACCCCGACCGAGTCTCCTACGTCCGCTGCCAGCGCTGCGGTCGTCCGGCCTGCCCCGAGTGCCAGCGGCCTGCCGCCGTCGGGGTGCAGTGCGTGGACTGTGTACGGGAGCAGGCACGCACTGCTCCGCGCGCCCAGACGGTCCTGGGGGGCACGGTCCGTGGGGGCCGCCCCGTCGTGACGCTGACGATCATCGCGCTGTGCGTCGGGAGCTGGTTGCTCCAGCTCGCGACGGGCGGCGAGTGGACCCAGCAGCTGGCCTTCGCCCCCTTCATCGGCGAGGCGGAGCCCTACCGCTTCCTCACGGCCGCGTTCCTCCACTCCACGGGTGTCTTCCACATCCTGTTCAACATGTACGCGCTGTGGATCACCGGGCCGTTCCTCGAGCAGATGCTCGGGCGGGTGCGGTTCGTCGCGCTGTACGTGCTCGCGGCGCTCGGAGGGTCCGTCGGGGTCCTGCTCCTGGCCGACCCCGCGATGCAGAGCTGGTACACGGCGGTCGTCGGCGCTTCGGGCGCGGTCTTCGGGCTCTTCGGAGCGATCCTGCTCGTCCTGCGCCGCCTCGGCCGGAACGCGACCCAGATCCTCGTCCTGATCGGGATCAACGTCGCGATCGGCTTCATCCCGGGCACCAACATCGCGTGGCAGGCGCACCTGGGTGGGCTCGCCGTCGGGCTGATCCTCGGGGCGGGGTACGCCTACGCGCCCAAGGCGCGTCGCACGGTGTGGAGCGTGGGCGTGACCGTTCTCGTCGCGGTCGCCCTCGTGGCGCTCACGGTGCTCAAGTACTCGTCGGTGGCACCGGGGTACGTGGCGTTCTGAACCGACTATCCGATCTCGAATAGTTATCCACAGACTTACTCACACCTGTGGAACTACACCCGTGTAGTTATCCACAGCCTCGGTAGGCGGGGGATTCGTCGAGCGAGCAAGGGTGGGTCCGCAGCGCTGCGGACCCACCCTGCACGGTGACCCACGGTGACCCACGGCGGGCGAGGGACGACCGACAGCGACGGCTACTTCCAGCGCGTCGTCAGGACGAAGCCCGCGATGATGAGCGCGAACCCGATCGCCAGGTTCCACTGGTTGATCGCCGGGATCGGCAGCCCCAGGCCGTTGCTGGTCAGGTAGAAGATGACGATCCACGCCAGGCCCAGCAGCATCAGGGTGAGCATGGTCGGGACGAGCCAGCGGGGGTTGCCCGTGTCAGGCTTCTTCACCTGCGGGGCCTTCACCTTGACTGGCTTCTTGCGAGACTTCGACTCGGGCACGAGAGCTGGCTCCTGTCCTCGGTATGCGTGTTCCTGGCACGAGAGCTGTGCAGGAGCTGTGTCGGGTGGGACGAAGCGGCGCTGCGCGACGTCGTGAACGGCAACGCCATTCGACGTCTAGCGTAGTGGGCGGACAGAATGGCCGTGTGCACGGTGACCGGAGGTGAGCCAGGTAATGAGCCAGGACGACCGGAGCCTCGACGCGCCCCGACGCGGCGACCAGGGGGACGACGGCCCTGAGCCGTCCGCCGCGGGCGAGGCGACCCCCGCCGCCGCTCCCCCGGTCACTCGTGGACGGCGCATCCGGTCCGGCATCACCGTCCTCCTGGTGCTCGCGCTCTCCGGGCTGATGTTCACGGCGAGCGCCAGGCTCGCGCGCAACCAGGACGGCCGCCACCCCCAGAACCTGACCGACCTCGTGCAGAACGAGGAGCGGCGCGTCGAGAGCATGACCGGGCAGGTCGTCGACCTCGAGGCCGAGGTGACGGCCCTGGCCCAGGACCTCGCTCCCGCCGAGCTGACGCCGCCCGAGGTCGTCGTGAACACGGGCATCGTGGCCGGCTCCGTGCCCGTCACCGGACCCGGCCTCAGCGTGACCCTCGACGACGCGCCGCCCACCCAGCAGTCCCGGAGCGCCAACGTCGACGACCTGGTCGTCCACCAGCAGGACCTGCAGGACGTGATCAACGCCCTCTGGGCCGGCGGTGCCGAGGCCATGACCCTCCAGGGCCAGCGCGTGACCCCCACCACCGCCTTCCGCTGCGTCGGCAACGTCCTCAACCTGCACGGCCGTGTCTTCTCGCCGCCGTACGTCGTCTCGGCCGTCGGGGACACCGCGGCGCTCCAGGCCTCGCTCGACCGTTCGCCCGCGATCGGTATCTATCAGGAGTACGTGGACGCGTACGGGCTCGGGTGGAAGGTCGAGAAGTCGTCCTCGATGAACATCCCTGCCTTCGAGGGCGCCACCGACCTGCGGTATGCGCGCGTGCCCGGCGAGAAGGACCAGGCGTGACGGCGTCTTCGGGACCGGTCCGCCACGTGCGCCCCGACGGCGGCCGCCGTCCCCGTGCGCGCCGCAGCGCCGCCTCGACGGTCGCCGGGGTCCTCGGCGAGGTCCTCATCACGGTGGGCGTCCTGCTCGGTCTGTTCGTCGTGTGGCAGCTCTGGTGGACCGACGTCCAGGGAGCCCGCGAGCAGGCCGAGGTGCTGCAGAGCATGGGATGGGAGGTTCCCGCGGACGAGGCCGTCGAGGTCCGGCGCGACGAGCCTCCGGTCGCCGAGCAGCCCGCAGTCGGCGACGTGTTCGGACAGCTCTTCGTCCCACGGTGGGACGACGCCGTGATCCCCCTCGCACAGGGGACGGACAAGCGCACGATCCTCGACAAGGCGATGGCCGGCCACTACCCCGAGACGGTCATGCCGGGAGCCATCGGCAACTTCTCGCTCGCGGCGCACCGCATGACCTACGGCGCACCCTTCCACCGGGTCGAGGAGCTCGAGGTCGGCGACCCGCTCGTGGTCCGCTCGAACGACACCTGGTACGTGTACCGCGTGACCGAGGGCTTCGTCGTCCAGCCGAGCCAAGTCGAGGTCATCGCGCCCGTCCCCGGCCAGCCGGGCGTCGAACCGACGCAGCGCTTCCTGACCCTCACGACGTGCCACCCGATCGGCCTGAACTCCCTGCGGGAGCGGTTCATCGTGCACGCCGAGCTCGACTACTGGCTGCCCGTCGCCGACGGACTGCCGCCCGACCTCGTGGGCCACGTGCCCGACGAGCTCGTCGCGGCCCCCCCGGAGGCTGCCGAGGGTGCTGACGGGGCCGCTCCTGCGGGTCTCGCCGGGGCGCGCGCCGTGGACACCGTGACCGGCCCGACGAACGGGGGACGATGATGTACGGAGCGCTCTGGCGTGTGCTGCCAGGCCCGGCGTGGCTCCGGGTGCTGCTGCTGCTCGTCCTCGTGGCGGCCGTGGTGCTCGTGTGCTTCGAGTGGCTCTTCCCGATCGTCGCCGAGTACATGCCGTTCAACGAAACGACCGTCGAAGGAACAGGTGGGTAAGGGATGGTCCGCATCCTCGTCGTGGACAACTACGACTCGTTCGTCTACACGATCGTGGGGTACCTGAACCAGCTGGGTGCCCGGACGGTCGTCGTGCGCAACGACGCCGTCCCCGCCGTGGGCGCGGACGGCCGGTTCCGGGACGACGACGGCGCGTTCGACGGCGTCCTGGTCTCGCCCGGTCCCGGCACCCCCGCCGAGGCAGGGCAGAGCGAGGAGGTCATCCGGGCCTGCGCCGCCTCGCGCACGCCGATGCTCGGGGTCTGCCTGGGCCATCAGGCTCTCGCCGAGGTCTACGGGGCGACCGTGACGCACGCGCCTGAGCTCATGCACGGCAAGACCAGCCTGGTCGAGCACGAGGACACGGGCGTGCTGGCGGGCCTCCCCTCCCCCTTCACCGCGACGCGCTACCACTCGCTCGCGGTCGTCCCCGAGACGGTTCCTGCCGAGCTGGTCGTCACCGCCGCGACGGAGAGCGGGGTCGTCATGGCTCTCCAGCACCGTGACCTGCCGCTGCACGGTGTCCAGTTCCACCCCGAGTCGGTGCTGACCGAGGGTGGGCACCGTCTGCTCGCGAACTGGCTCACGCTGTGCGGGGCGTCGGACGCCGTGGAGCACTCGGAGGGCCTCGCTCCGCTCGTACGTCGCTGACGGGCCGCTGAGGACCCACGACGAGGGCGCGCAGGGCTGGACGGGCACCGCCCGTCGGCCGTCGCTTCGCCTCGAACCCGCGCCGGACGCGCGAGGGCCCGGCACCGCATGGTGC
>NZ_JBHUAD010000140.1:0-10507 GCF_042789955.1 Oerskovia sp. NPDC056781 | reverse complement strand
CACCCACAGATCGCTCTGCGGGTGCCGGCCCTTCGCGGCTCAGCGGGAGGTCACTCCCACTCGATGGTGCCCGGCGGCTTGCTCGTCACGTCGAGCACGACGCGGTTGACGTCCTTGACCTCGTTCGTGATGCGCGTCGAGATGGTCGCGAGGACGTCGTACGGCAGACGGGTCCAGTCCGCGGTCATGGCGTCCTCCGAGGAGACGGGGCGCAGCACGATCGGGTGACCGTAGGTGCGGCCGTCGCCCTGGACGCCGACCGAGCGGACGTCGGCCAGGAGCACCACGGGGCACTGCCAGATCTCGTCGTCCAGCCCGGCCTTCGTGAGCTCCTCGCGCGCGATCGCGTCGGCCGCGCGCAGGATCTCCAGGCGCTCGGCCGTGACCTCGCCGACGATGCGGATGCCGAGCCCGGGACCGGGGAACGGCTGACGGGCCACGATGACCTCGGGCACGCCGAGCTCGCGGCCCACGGCGCGCACCTCGTCCTTGAACAGGGCCCGCAACGGCTCGACGAGCGAGAACTGCAGGTCGTCGGGCAGGCCGCCCACGTTGTGGTGGCTCTTGATGTTCGCGGTGCCCTCGCCTCCGCCGGACTCGACGACGTCGGGGTACAGCGTGCCCTGCACGAGGAACTTGACCTCGCCACCGTGCTCGCCCGCGTCCGCGACGATGTCGCGCGCTGCCTGCTCGAACGCACGGATGAACTCGCGGCCGATGATCTTGCGCTTCGTCTCGGGGTCCGAGTGGCCCGCGAGCGCCGAGAGGAAGCGCTGCTTCTCGTCCATGACGACGAGCTTGACGCCCGTGGCGGCGACGAAGTCGCGCTCGACCTGCTCGACCTCGCCCGCACGCAGCAGGCCGTGGTCGACGAACACGCACGTGAGCTGGTCGCCCACGGCCTGCTGGACGAGGGCCGCGGCAACGGAGGAGTCGACGCCGCCGGACAGGCCGCAGATGACGCGGGCGTCCCCGACCTGCTCGCGGATGAGCGCGATCTGGTCGGCGATGACGTTGCCCGGCGTCCAGTCACCGGCGAGGCCGGCGCCCTGGTAGAGGAAGTTCTCGAGGGCCTTCTGGCCCAGCGGGGAGTGCTTGACCTCGGGGTGCCACTGCACGCCGTACAGGCGGCGCCCGGTGTCCTCGAACGCTGCGACCGGCGAGCCGGCCGAGGTCGCGAGGACCTCGAAGCCCTCGGGGGCCGCGTGCACGGCGTCGCCGTGGCTCATCCAGGCGGTCTGCTGGTCGGGCGAACCCGCGAGCAGCGCACCGGCCTGGCAGACCTCGACGGCCGTGCCGCCGTACTCGCTGAGGCCGGTCTGCGCGACCGTCCCGCCGAGCGCCTTGGCCATGGCCTGGAAGCCGTAGCAGATGCCCAGGACGGGCACGCCGGCCTCGAACAGCGCGGGGTCCACGAAGGGCGCGCCCTGCGCGTACACGGACGACGGACCGCCGGACAGGATGATCGCTGCCGGGTCCTTGGCGAGCATCTGCTCGACGGTGAAGGTGTGAGGGACGATCTCCGAGTACACCTTGGCCTCACGCACGCGACGCGCGATCAGCTGGGCGTACTGTGCGCCGAAGTCGACGACCAATACGGGCCGGGGGGCTGAGGGGGTGGGTGTCACCACCCCAGGATAGTTGGCTCGGCGCCGATCCCCGGCATCGGTCCACGACGTGCGACGGGGATCACTGCGCGCGTCAGGCGGGCAGTCGCCCGCGCAGCTCGCGTGCGGCCCGCTCGGGGTCGGCGGCGCCCGTGATCGCCCGGACCACGACGATGCGCTCGGCGCCCGCGTCGAGCACCTGGTCGAGCCTGTCGGCGTCGACTCCCCCGATCGCGAACCACGGCGTCGTCGGCCGGGTCGCCGCGACCTGTCGCAGCAGGTCGAGCCCGACGGCGTCGCGCCCCGGCTTCGTGGGCGTCGCCCAGAGGGGGCCGACGCAGAAGTAGTCGACCTCGGGATCAGCCTCTGCCGCCGCGGCCTGTGCGAGCGAGTGCGTCGAGCGCCCCAGGAGCGAGCCCGCGCCGAGGAGCGACCGGACCGCGGGCACGGGCAGGTCGCCCTGGCCCATGTGCACCACGGGAGCCCCGGTCAGCAGCGCGACGTCGGCCCGGTCGTTGACGGCCCACAGCGCCCCGTGCTCGGTCGCTACGCGCGCGACCGTCTCCTGGAGCTCGAGCTCGCGCGCGACGTCGAGCGTCTTGTCCCGGAGCTGGACCACGTCCACCCCGCCCGCGAGCGCCGCGTGCAGGAAGTCCTCGAGGTCGCCGCGCTCCTCGCGCGCGTCGGTGCACAGGTACAGCCGGGCGGCGCGCAGGCGCTCGACGGCGGCCTGGCGGGCCGCGTGCGGGGTGGCGTCGCGGTCGTCGGAGCGGTGGCGGGGCGCGGGGGGCTGTCGGCGCTCGGCGTCGCCGGTCGGGGCGGTGGTCACGGCGCCCAGGATAGGCACGGCCCGCGCGGCGCGCGGCCGTGGTGCACCCCGTGGTCGTGCCGCGGCCCGGCACCGGCCACGTTGTAGGGTGGCCGCGAAGCACGGGAGCCCCGCACGGGGCTGAGAGGGCGAGAGCCGACCGTCGAACCTGATCTGGGTCATGCCAGCGAAGGGAGCGAGCGCATGAGCGCAGCCCTGTCCACCGATCACCCCGCCGTGCCCGCGCGCCCACGAGGGCGCGACGGGGCTACCGGGCGCGCGGCGCCGTCGGGCCTCCCCCACGACCACCTGCCCGACGGCGTCGCGGACGTCCTCGTCGTGGGCGGCGGCATCGTGGGGCTCGCCGCGGCGTGGCGGGCCTCGCGTGCGGGGCGGCGTGTGACGGTCCTGGACCCCGCCCCGGGGGACGGCGCGACGCACGCCGCGGCCGGGATGCTCGCACCCGTGACGGAGGCCGACTTCGGGGAGCAGGCCGCGCTGCGCCTGGGCGCCGACTCCGCGGCGCGATGGTCCGCGTTCGCGGCCGAGCTCGAGGCGGACTCGGGGCTGGGCGTCGGGCTGCGGGCCACGGGCACGCTCACCCTGGCCTACGACGGCGACGACCTGGCGCTCGGGCGGCGCGTGCGTGCGCTGCAGGAGGCATGGGGGCTCGACTCGACCGAGATCACTGTCGCGGCCGCCCGGGAGCGCGAGCCGCTCGTCGGACAGCGCGTCGCTGGGGCGTTCTGGGCCCCGGGCGACCACCAGGTCGACCCGCGGGCCGTGCACCGCGCCCTGACCGCGGCCCTCGCGCAGGACCCGCGCGCCGCCGTCGTGCACCGCCGGGCCGTCCGGCTCCTGCGCTCGCCCGGGCCGGGTGCCCCCGTGACCGGGGCCCTCGACGACGCGGGCGTCGAGCACCGCGGGGGGACCGTGGTGCTCGCGGCCGGGGCGGACTCGGGAAGCCTGCTCGCGGGCGTCCCCGAGGTGTACGCCCCGACCCGTCCGGTGAAGGGGCAGACGCTGCGGCTCGACGCGCCGCCCTGGTTCACGCTCGACCACGTGGTCCGCGGGATCGTGCAAGGGCGTCCGGTGTACGTCGTACCGCGTACGCCCGGCCCCGACGGGCACCGCGAGGTCGTCGTCGGGGCGACGAGCGAGGAGCACCCCGACGACCGGCGTGCGACCGCGGGCGGCGTCTTCGCGCTCCTGCGGGACGCCCGTGCGCTCCTGCCCGGCCTCGACGAGCTCGCCCTGGTCGAGGTCACGCCGCGCGTGCGCCCGGGCACCCCGGACAACCTGCCGCTCCTGGGAACCACGAGCGTGCCCGGCCTGGTCCTCGCGACGGGCCACTACCGCAACGGCGTGCTGCTCGCCCCGGTCACGGGGGCCACGGTCGACGCGCTCCTCGCCGGGGACCCGCTGCCGCCCGCGGTCGCGGCGATCGACCCGATGCGCTTCTCCCCCACCCCTGTCGCGACCTCCCGGAGGACCACATGACCGGCACAGCACTCGTCAACGGCGAGCCCTACCCGCTCGCCACCCCCACGACCGTCGCAGCCCTCGTCGCCACGTTGCTGCCGGAGCTCGTCGGAGACACGGGCACCGTCCCCCGCGGCGTCGCGGTCGCGATCGACGACGCCGTGCTCCCACGCAGCACGTGGACGTCCACGGCACTGCGCGACGGCGACCGCGTCGAGGTCGTCACGGCGGTGCAGGGTGGTTGACACCCCGGACCGCGCGGCCGACGACTCCCTGGTCGTCGCGGGCGTCCCCCTCGGCTCCCGCCTCGTCATGGGCACGGGCGGCGCCGCCAACCTGCTCACCCTGGAGGAGGCGCTCGTCGCGTCCGGGACCGCGCTCACGACCGTCGCGATGCGGCGCGTCGCGCGCGTGCCGCCGCCGGGCGGGGCCGGTTCCGACGGCGGTACGGGCGAGACCGGCATCTGGGGCCTGCTCGATCGCCTCAGCATCCGTGCACTGCCCAACACGGCGGGCTGCTTCTCCGCCAAGGAGGCCGTCCTCACGGCCCACCTGGCCCGCGAGGCCTGCGGCACCGACTGGGTCAAGCTCGAGGTGATCGCCGACGACGTGACGCTGCTGCCCGACCCGATCGGGCTCGTCCACGCCGCCGAGACCCTGGTCCGCGACGGCTTCACCGTCCTGCCGTACACCAACGACGACCCGATCCTCGCGCGCCGCCTCGAGGACGTGGGCTGCGCGGCCGTCATGCCGCTGGGCGCCCCCATCGGCTCGGGGCTCGGCATCCTCAACCCGCGCAACATCGCAGCCATCGCGGCCGCGGCCCGCGTGCCCGTGATCCTGGACGCGGGGATCGGGACCGCCTCGGAGGCCGCGCACGCCCTCGAGCTCGGGTGCGACGGCGTGCTCCTCGCGACGGCCGTGACCCGTGCCGCCGACCCGGTGCGGATGGCCACGGCCATGCGGCTCGCGGTCGAGGCCGGGCGGCTCGCCGCGCTCGCGGGCCGCATCCCGCGCCGCGAGCAGGCGCTCGCGAGCTCCCCGGTCGACGGCATGGTGGGCCGGGCCGGGCTCACGGGGTCCGGCCTGCTGGGCGCCGGCAACCTGGACCTGGCGCTGTGACCGGTTTGACGAGGTAGACCCGTGTGCGCGAGGTAGACCTCCCGAGGGTCTACCTCGGGCGCACGGGTCTACCTCGGCGGACGGGGCCGACGGTCAGTAGGTCGGGCGTCCCGGCTCGACGTCCCGCACCCAGGCCAGGACCCCGCCCTCGACGTTGCGCGCGTCCACGCCCGCGGCCCGCGCAAGGCTCGCGACCCGGTCGGACCGGCCCCCGACCTTGCACAGCACCGCGACCGTCCGGTCACGCGGAAGGTCCGCGAGGGCCGCGGTCGCGCCGGGCCCCGCATAGACCCCGCTGGGCACCACCCGGGCGCCGTCGATCGCCACGATCTGCGTCTCCCACTCCTCGCGCACGTCGAGCAGCAGCAGGTCGTCGTCGGGGTCGGCGAGGCGGTCGGCGAGCTCGCGCGCCGTCAGGCTCGTGGGCGTCGGTCCTGCCGCTCCCGCCACCCGGGCGAGGTCGATGGCGAGGCGACCGTCCGCCGTCGGGCCGGAGAAGAGGCCCGTCCCGGAGGAGAGGCCCGACGGGACCTCGACAGGGCCCACGTCGCCCGCCGGGCTGAACCCGCAGAACGCCTCGTACGCGTGGTCGCCCGCCAGGAGCTCGGTCACGGGGACGCGCTGCGGGTCGGCGCGGATCGTGAGGTGACGCCACGTGAGCTCGAGCGAGTCGTAGACCGCGAGGCGGCCGAGGAGCGTGTTCCCCGCGCCGGTGATCAGCTTGATCGCCTCGGTCGCCATGACCGAGCCGACCGTGCCGCACATGGCACCCAGGACCCCGCCCGTCGCGCAGTCGGGCACGGTGCCGGGCGGTGGCGGCTCGGGGAACACGTCGCGGTAGACCACGCCCTCCCCGACCGCAGGCGCCGACCAGAAGACGCTGACCTGCCCCTGGAAGCGGAAGATCGAGCCCCACACGCACGGGATGCCCGCGATCTCGGCGGCATCGCCCACGAGGTAGCGGGTCGCGAAGTTGTCGGTCCCGTCGAGGACGACGTCATAGCCGTCGAGGACCGTCAGGACGTTGCTCGCGTCGAGCCGGTGCTCGTGCAGGCGGACGCTCACGTGCGGGTTGACCTCCGCGACGGCGTCACGCGCCGACTCCACCTTGGGCCGCCCCACGTCCGAGCCGCCGTGGATCACCTGGCGCTGGAGGTTGGAGACCTCGACGCGGTCGTCGTCGACGATGCCGATCGTCCCGACGCCGGCCGCGGCCAGGTAGAGCAGCGCGGGGCTGCCCAGCCCGCCCGCGCCCACGACCAGGACCCGCGCGGCGCGCAGCCGCTGCTGGCCCTCGACCCCGATCCCCGGCAGGGCCAGGTGCCGCGAGTAGCGGGCCAGCTCCTGCGGGGACAGTGGCTCGGTCGAGGGAGCGACCAGCGGCGGCAGCGAGGTCATCGGGCGTACTGCTCCACGAGGGCGTCGAGCTTGGCCTCGGCCTCGCGGTGAACCTTCTTCTCGAGGATGAAGGACATGACGGGCACGACGCCCGCGAAGACCATGGTCGCCAGGCGGCCCCAGCTCCAGCGCATCTTGGACCACAGGTCCAGGACCGTCACGAGGTAGACCACGTAGACCCAGCCGTGCGCGAACGGGATCCAGCCCACGAAGCGCATCACGCCGTCGACGTCGACGAACGCACCGACGCCGTACTTGACGATCATCTCGACGCACAGGATCAGGAGCATCACACCGGTGATGAGGGCCATCACGCGGTAGCGCTGGAGAGCGCCGCGGGCCTTGCGGACGGCGCGGTCGACGACCTCCTGCGACGGGGCGTCCGCCACGGCGTCGGAGGTCTTCTGCGAGCCGGCGGGGTCGGGCGTGGTCATGGGAAGGTTTCCTTACGCTGAGCGAAAATCCGTGGCCCGGTGTCGGTGGCCACACCTAATGTTAGTGACCGTGCGACCCCTCCCCCTCCCCGACCCGGGCACCCCTCCGCTCACCGGCCCCGGTGCCTTCCTCTGGTGGCTCGCGCGCCGCCAGTGGGGCATCCTCCTGGTCGCCGTCCTCCTCGGCATGGTCACGTTCGGGTGCCAGGCCGTCATGCCCTACGTGCTGGGCCGTGCGCTCGACGAGGGCCTCGACGAGGGCTTCGGCGCGGTCCTGCTCGGCTGGGCCGCGGTCATGCTGGGCATCGGCCTGGTCCAGGTGGGCGCGGCCGCCCTCGGCCACCGCTACGACATCGAGAACTGGCTGCGCTCGGCCTTCACCACCTCCCAGCTCGTGGGCGACACCGTCGCGCGCTCGGGGCACACGATCACCGACGAGCTCCCCACGGGAGAGGTCGTCTCGGCGGTCGCGTCGGACGCGCTGCGGGTGGGCGAGGTCTACGCGATCGCGGCCCGCTTCGCGGGCTCCCTCATGGCGTACGCCGTGGTCGCGGGGATCATGCTGAGCACGTCGCTCCAGCTGGGCCTCGTCGTGGTCCTCGGGCTGCCGGTCGTCGCGGGCATCCTCGCGTTCCTCGTCAAGCCCCTCCAGCAGCGTCAGGCCGCGCAGCGCGAGGCGTCGGGCCGGCTGACCACCCTGGGCGCGGACACCGTCTCGGGCCTGCGCATCCTGCGCGGCATCGGCGGCGAGAAGGTCTTCACGGACCGCTACCGCACCCAGTCGCAGGCCGTCCGCCAGACGGGTGTGCGCGTCGCGACCACGCAGTCCTACCTCGACGGGCTCCAGGTCCTGCTGCCCGGCCTGTTCGTCGCCCTGGTCCTGTACCTGGGCGCGCACGCGGCCGTGGCCGGGGACATCAGCCCGGGCCAGCTCGTCGCGTTCTACGGGTACGCGGCGTTCCTGTCGTGGCCGCTGCAGATCGCGACCCAGACGCTCCAGATCACGACGCGCGCCCACGTGGCCGCGAAGAAGCTCGTCAAGGTGCTCTCGGTGGTCCCCGCGACGGGCGCGACCCCGGGCACGGCGTCCGCGCCACCTGCCGGGTCGGTGCTGGTCGACGACACGAGCGGCGTCGAGCTCACGCCCGGCCGCGTCGTCGCGCTCGTGAGCGTGGACCCGGACGAGTCGGCGCGCATCGCCACGCGCATGGGCCGGTTCGACGACGTCGCGGAGGCGGGCACGCCCGTGCACCTGGGCGGGATCCGGCTCTCCGACCTCGACAAGGACGTGGTGCGCGAACGCATCGTCGTCGCCGAGGCCACGCCCCACCTGTTCTCGGGCGTGCTCGGCGAGGAGATCGACGTCCGCGGCGGGAGCCTCGAGGCCGAGCTCCTGCGGGCCGTCATGATCGCCGACGCGCACGACGTCCTGGACTCGGTGCCCGACGGCCTCGCGGGAGAGCTCCCCGAGAAGGGCCGCTCGCTGTCCGGCGGCCAGCGCCAGCGCGTCGCTCTGGCCCGCGCGATCCTCACCGACCCCGAGATCCTGGTGCTCGTCGAGCCCACGAGCGCGGTCGACGCCCACACCGAGGCCCGCATCGCCGAACGCCTCGCCGAGGTCCGGCGCGGGCGCACCACGCTCATCGTGACCGCGAGCCCGCTCGTGCTCGACCACGTCGACGACGTCCTGTTCGTCGAGGACGGCCGCGTCGTCACGCACGGGACGCACCGCGACCTCCTGCACCGCCCGCTCGACGCACACCAGGGCGAGGAGGCCGCACGCTACCGCGCCGTCGTCGGGCGCTCGATGGACGAGGCTCCCGCCGAACCCGACGACGACCACCTGCCCATGGGCTCCGCCGAGCTCACCGACGCCTCGAAGGGCGTGTCATGAAGCTCCCCGTCGCGGACGCCTCCCAGGTCCGCCAGCACACCGCCTACCTGGTCCGCGAGCACCGCAGGCCGCTCGTCGGCCTCGCGGTCCTGCACACCGTCGCGGCGATCGCGGGGCTCGCAGGCCCGTGGATCCTGGGCAGGCTCGTCGACGCGGTCGCCCAGGGCACCACCTCGGCCTACGTCAACCAGGTCATCGCGATCGGCGTGGGCGCGGTGCTCGTCCAGGCCGTCCTCATCCGCTACGCCCAGAAGTCCTCGATGATCTTCGGCGAGACGGTCTTCGCCGAGCTGCGCGAGGACTTCCTGGAGACGGTCACGACGCTGCCGCTGTCGACGGTCGAGCGCGCCGGCACGGGAGACCTCGTGGCGCGCACGACGAACGACGTCAACCGCATCCAGCACGCCGTGCGGTTCGGGGTGCCGCGCCTCATCGTCGCGGTCGTCACGATCCTGCTCACGGTCGTCGCGAGCATGCTCACCTCGCCCCTCGTGGCCGTGTCGCTGTTCCTGGGCGTCCCGCTCATGGTCGTCGTCTCGCGCTGGTACCTGCGGCGCGCCTCACCCGGGTACCAGCGTGAGTCCGCGGCGTACGCCGCGCTCAACGGCACCATCACCGAGTCGGTCGAGGGCGCCCGCACGGTCGACGCCCTGCGCCTGGGCGCCCGGCGCCGGGCCCGGGTCGAGGCGGACCTGCGGGAGGCCTTCGCGGCCGAGAAGTACACGCTGAACCTGCGCACGGTCCTGTTCCCCGCGGTCGACTTCACGTTCGTGCTCGCGCCCGTGGCGGTCATCGTGTGGGGCGGCTACATGCTCTCCACCGGGCACGCGACGATCGGCGCGGTGACGACCATCGCCATGTACGCGTTCCAGCTCGCGGGCCCCGTCTGGGAGCTCATCTTCTGGCTCGACGAGATCCAGGTCGCCGCGACCTCGCTCGCACGCATCGTGGGCGTCAAGCTCGTCGACAGCGACCGCGAGGCCGGGGACGAGGTGCCCACGGACGAGCACGTCGTGGCGAGGGACGTCGAGTACGCGTACCGCGAGGGGCACAACGTGCTGCACGGGATCGACCTCGACCTCGCGGTCGGCGAACGCCTGGCGGTCGTCGGCCCGTCGGGCGCGGGCAAGTCGACGCTCGGGCGCATGCTCGCGGGCATCCACCCGCCCACGGGTGGCTCCGTGACCGTGGGCGGCGTCGAGCTGGTCGACCTCCCGCTCGACGACCTGCGCCGTCACGTCGCCCTCGTCACGCAGGAGCACCACGTGTTCGTCGGGTCGCTCGCGGACAACCTGCGCCTGGCCGACGAGCACGCGGACGACGCCGCGCTCCTCGCGGCGCTCACCGCGGTCGACGCCCGGGGCTGGGTCGAGGCCCTGCCCGACGGGCTCGCGACCGAGGTCGGCTCGGGCGGTCACGTGCTCACGCCAGCGCAGGCGCAGCAGGTCGCGCTCGCGCGGCTCGTGCTGCTCGACCCGCACACCCTGATCCTCGACGAGGCGACGTCCCTGCTGGACCCGCGTGCGGCCCGGCACCTCGAGCGCTCGCTCAACGCCGTCCTCGAGGGGCGCACGGTCGTCGCGATCGCCCACCGCCTGCACACCGCGCACGACGCCGACCGGGTCGCGGTCGTCGACGGGGGACGCATCACCGAGATCGGGCCCCACGACGAGCTCGTCGCGGCGGGCGGCGACTACGCGCGCCTCTGGAGCTCCTGGCAGCAGGAGTAGCGGACCCCTCGCGCGGACGTTCAGGGCGTGGC
>NZ_JBHUAD010000139.1:0-10513 GCF_042789955.1 Oerskovia sp. NPDC056781 | reverse complement strand
CTCGGGGAGCGGGCCCCCGGTCCGGGGACGGTGCCGGCCGTCCCCAGCAGCGGCCCCCGGAGCGCACGAGCGCCCGGTGGCCGGGGAACCTCTCGCGCGCTCGCCGCGCGTGGCTCGCGGTCGCCGCGGTGGTCGTCGTCGTCGGCGTCGTCGCCGCGCTGGTCGTGTGGGCCGTCACGGGGGGGCCCGACGACGCAGCGTCCGGCGCGTACGCCGTCGACCCCGCGCGTGTGGCCGAGCTCGAGGCTGCCGAGGCCGCTCGCGACGCCGAGAACCTGGGCGTCGTGACCGACTTCGCGCTCTCCGCCCAGGAGCGTCTCGTCCCGACCATGAACGACCTGTCCGTGGCGCTGCCGCTCGACGGATCGCCCGGCGCCCCCGCGACGCCCGAGCAGGTCGCGACCTGGCGCGAGGACCTCGCGGCCCTGACGACCGAGGCCGAGGCGCTGCCCACCGGCGCGTCGGGGTACAACGTGACGCGCAACGGGCTGGGCGTCTCGATCGCGCTCCTGGGCGACACGGTCGACACGCTCGTCCTGGCCGAGGGCGCGGCCGAGCCTGCCCGTGCCGAGCTCCTGGCGCTCGCGGCCGACCTGCGGCTGCGCGCCGCCGACACGTGGGCCATGGCCGCGACCCAGCTCGACGAGCTGAGCGTCGGCGCCGACCAGGGACACGTCCACGTGTTCCTCCCGCTCCACCCGGACGACGCAGGCGACGGCGCCGCGAGCCTGGGCGGGAGCGACCACTAGACCGGTGCCCGCCGGGACCACCTGCGGGTGGGCCGAGTCCCGGCGGGCGCCCAGGGGCACCGTGCGCACGAGGAGGTGAGGACGGACGCAGGACCGGCGGCACTGGCGCCGCGGAGGACGACGATCGACTTTCAAGGGAGAAAGCTGTGACCGTACGACACCGAAGAAGACGGGCTGGGGTGAGCGCGTTCGTCGCGCTGACGCTCGCCGCCCCGACCCTGGCCCTGACGGCGCCCCCCGCCGCTGCCCACGACGAGTTCTCCGTGCTCGTCTTCTCGAAGACCGCCGGGTTCCGGCACGACTCGATCCCGGCAGGGATCGCGACGATCAAGCAGCTCGGCCAGGACAACCACTTCGCCGTGACGGCGACCGAGGACGCGGGGGCCTTCACCGAGGAGAACCTCGCGGGCTACGACGCGGTCGTGTGGCTCTCGACGACCGGCGACGTGCTGAACGCCGACCAGCAGGCCGCGTTCGAGGCGTACATCGCCGACGGCGGCGGGTACGCGGGCGTGCACGCCGCGTCCGACACCGAGTACGACTGGCCCTGGTACGGCGACCTCGTGGGCGCGTACTTCTCGGCGCACCCGCAGAACCAGACCGCGACCGTCGTGGTCGCGGACAAGGACCACCCCTCGACCGCGCACCTGCCGGCCTCGTGGGAACGGTACGACGAGTGGTACAACTTCCGCGAGAACCCGCGCGGCGACGTGCACGTGCTCGCGACGCTCGACGAGTCGACGTACTCGCCGGGTGGGGGCGCCATGGGCGCCGACCACCCGACCGCCTGGTGCCAGGAGGTGGCCGGGGGCCGCTCCTGGTACACGGGTGGTGGGCATACGCAGGAGTCGTACGCCGACCCGGCGTTCGTCCAGCACCTGCTGGGTGGCATCCAGACCGCCGCGGGAGCGGTCGACGCCGAGTGCGGCGCGACCGTCGACAGCTCGTACGAGCAGATCACGCTCGCGAAGGGCGCGGAGAAGACGGGCGAGCCCATCGCGCTCGCGGTCCTGCCGGAGGGCGACGTCCTGCACACCTCGCGCGACGGCCGGGTCTGGTACACGACCGCGGACGCGTCGACCTCGCTCGCGGGCACCATCCCGGTGTACTCGCACGACGAGGACGGGCTCCAGGGAGTCGCGATCGACCCGAACTTCGCCGAGAACCGCTGGGTCTACCTCTACTACGCGCCGAGGCTGAGCACTCCTGCGGGTGACGCCCCGGAGAACGGCACGGGTCCAGGGTCGTTCGCGGCCTTCGACGGCTACAACCAGCTCTCGCGCTTCACGCTCACGGACCAGAACACGATCGACCTCGCGAGCGAGCAGAAGATCCTCGAGGTCGAGGCCTCGCGCGGCACGTGCTGCCACGCGGGTGGCGAGATCGACTTCGACGCCGAGGGCAACCTCTACCTGTCGACGGGCGACGACTCGAACCCGTTCGCCTCGGACGGCTACACGCCGATCGACGAGCGCCCGACGCGCAACCCGGCCTACGACGCCCAGCGCTCCTCGGGCAACACGAACGACCTGCGCGGCAAGCTCCTGCGCATCACCATGAAGGACGACGGGACGTACACGATCCCGGACGGCAATCTCTTCGCGCCGGGCACGGACAAGACCCGTCCCGAGATCTACGCGATGGGCTTCCGCAACCCCTTCCGGTTCTCGGTCGACAGGACCACGGGCTACGTGCACCTCGGTGACTACGGTCCGGACGCGGGCGGGGCGAACCCGAACCGTGGACCGGGGGGCTCGGTCGAGTTCAACGTCATCACCGAGCCGGGCAACTACGGCTGGCCGTACTGCGTGGGCGACAACGTCCCCTACGTCGACCACGACTTCGCCACGGGCACCTCGGGGGCGGCGTTCGACTGCGCCGCGCCCAAGAACACGAGCCCGAGCAACACGGGTCTCGTGGACCTGCCGCCGGCGATCGCGGCGTGGCAGCCCTACGACGGCGGGTCCGTCCCGGCGTTCGGCACGGGCGGCGAGTCGCCCATGGGCGCCGTGGTCTACGACTACGACCCGGACCTCGTCTCCGAGACCAAGTTCCCGGCGTACTACGACGGCAAGCCGCTCCTCTACGAGTGGGACCGTGCGTGGATCAAGGAGGCCGTGCTGAACGAGGACGGCAGCCCCGCGGGCTTCGTCCCGGCGCTCGACGGGCTGAACATCCGTCGTCCCATGAACCTGGAGTTCGGCCCGGACGGCTCGCTGTACGTGCTCGACTACGGCAGCGGCTACTTCGGGGGCGCCGCGGACTCCGCGGTCTATCGCATCGACTACGTCAAGGGCTCGCGCTCTCCCGTCGCGGAGATCGAGGCGTCGGTGACCAACGGCGGTGCGCCGCTCGAGGTCGTCCTCGACGGCTCGGGGTCCAAGCACCCCGAGAACCTGCCCCTCACGTACGCATGGGACGTGGACTCGGACGGCACGATCGACTCGACCGAGCCCGTCGTGACGCACACGTACACCGCCAAGGGGCAGTACACGGCCCGCCTGACGGTCACCGCTCCCGACGGCAAGACGGGCGTGTCCACCACGACCATCACGGTCGGCAACACCGCTCCCGTGGTGACGCTCGACCTGCCGCAGGACGGCCAGTTCTTCGACTTCGGCGACCAGGTGCCCTTCAAGGTCACGGTGACCGACGCCGAGGACGGCAACCAGGTCGACTGCCGGAACGTCGTGGTCGAGTACATCCTCGGCCACGACAACCACGGCCACCCGCTCTCGAGCGCGACGGGCTGCGAGGGCGTCCTCACGACGGCCAAGGACGAGGGGCACGGCCTCGACGCCAACATCTTCGGCGTGGTCAACGCGACCTACACCGACGGCGGGGCCGAGGGGGTGCCCTCGCTGACCGGTGACGACGAGGCAGTGCTGCACACACGGACCAAGCAGGCCGAGTACTTCACGGCGCAGCAGGGGGTGCAGGTCGTCGACAAGGCAGCGGCCGAGGGAGCCAAGCAGCTCGGCTACATCGCGGCGGGCGACTGGTTCGCGTTCGACCGGATGAACCTCAAGGACGTGACGGGCATCTCGGCGCGCTACACGTCGGGCAACGCGGGCGGCCTGATCGACGTCCGCGTGGGAGCGGCGGACGGTCCGCTCCTCGGGACCATCACCATGGGCTCGACAGGGAGCTGGGAGACGCACGCGTCCTCCGACGTCGTGCCGATCACCGACCCGGGCGGCACGAACACCCTGTTCTTCGTGGCGCGCTCGGCGTCGGGGGGCACGGGCGACATGTTCGACGTCGACTCGCTCCACTTCTCGGGCAAGGGCGCGGCGAACAACGTGGCGCCGAGGGTCACGTCGGTCACGGGCACGCCCACCACAGGTGACGCCCCGCTCGACGTGACGTTCACGGCCGCCGCGACCGACGCCGACGGCGACGCGCTCACCTACGCGTGGGACTTCGGCGACGGGGGGACCGGCACGGGCGCGCAGGTCATGCACACCTACACGACGGGTGGCGCGTTCACGGCCAAGGTGACGGTCACCGACCCGGCCGGCGCCTCGGCGTCGGGCACCGTGAAGGTGACGACGTTCGGCACGCTCGAGTGCACCGAGACCGACCCGCAGCGTGGCCCGGTCGACGAGTTCCTCGGCGCGTCGATCGACGCGTGCCGGTGGGACGTCCACAGCTACCGGCCGGACCTCGCCGAGGTCCGCGACGGCAAGTGGGTCGTCACCACGACCGACGACGACTTCTACGGGACGGCGAACTCGCCCGTGCCGAACATCGTCACGACCGACCAGCCGGGCGACACCTGGACCGTGGAGACGTCGTTCACGGCGCCTCTCGCCAGGTCCGCGCAGCAGGGCGGCATCATCGTCTACCTCGACGAGAAGAACTACGTGAAGCTCGACGTGGTGGGCAACGACGACGGGTCGGTGCGCGCGGAGCTGCGCAGCGAGGTCGGCGACGTCACGCAGAACCCGCAGCCGGGGATCGACAACCTGGTCAAGCCGGTCTACGGCGAGTACCAGCTGCGGCTCTCGCGTGCGGGCGACACGTTCACGGGCCAGGTGTCGGTCGACAACGGCCAGACCTGGGCCGCGCTGCCGGGCGGCGTGAAGAACCCGGCGGCGAAGGACGCCGGGGTCGGCGTGTTCGCGCTCGGCAAGCTCGCGGGCGCGGCGCAGATCGACGTCGCGTTCGACTACGTGCGCCTCGTGGACGGCACCACTCCGCCCGTGTGCGAGGGCACGACGGCGAGCGACACGTTCGAGGGCACCGAGCTCGACCCGTGCCGCTGGTACGTCGTCAACCCCGACGCGTCCAGGCTCGCGGTGAGCGACGGCGCGCTGCGCCTGACCACCACGGACGACGACGTGTTCGGCGCGACCAACTCGACCGTGCCGAACATCCTGCGCAACAAGGTCGTCACGGGTGACACGTGGACGGTCGAGACGACCATCACGGCCGACCTCACGCAGAACTACCACCAGGGCGGGCTCATGGTCTTCAAGGACCAGGCCAACTACGTCAAGGTGGGCGTGATCCACAACGGTGGCGGCAACGGGACCGTCGGCTTCGAGGTGCGCAGCGAGAAGGGCGACGTGGTCCAGAACCCGCAGCCCGGCGTGTCCGACCTGCCCCGCGAGGCCGACAAGACCTACCACGTGCGCCTGACGCGCGACGGGAACACCTTCACGGGGTCCTGGTCGCTCGACGGCGTCACGTGGACGGACCTCGCGCCGGTCACGAACGACACGCTCGCGGGCATCGCCCCGGGGCCGTTCGCGCTCGGCAAGAACCAGACGGCTCCCACGACGGTCGCGTTCGGCGACGTCACGTTCGTCGAGGACGAGCCCGAGGTCTGCCAGCCGGCCACCCCGGCCGAGGGCTACCGCATGCTCTTCGACGGCACGGCCGAGTCGCTCGCGGGCTGGAAGATGGCCGGCCCGGGCGGGTTCGTGCTCCAGGAGGACTGCTCGATGCTGTCCACCGGTGGCATGGGCCTGCTCTGGTACCCCGAGGAGCTCGAGGCGTACAGCCTCACGCTCGACTGGAAGATGGCGGGGGACGACAACTCGGGCGTCTTCGTCGGGTTCCCCGACCCGGGGGACGACCCGTGGGTCGCGGTCGACCAGGGGTACGAGATCCAGATCGACGCGACGGACGCCGACGACCGCACCACCGGTGCGATCTACACGTTCCAGAGCGCGGACCTCGCGGCCCGCGACGCCGTCCTCAAGCCGCCGGGGGAGTGGAACGCGTACGAGATCAGGGTCGAGGGTCAGCGGATCCGGGTGTTCCTCAACGGGACGCTGATCAACGACTTCACCTCGACCGAGCCGTCCCGCGACCTGTCGTCCGGCTTCATCGGGCTGCAGAACCACGGCAACGGCGACGACGTCTCGTTCCGCAACGTCCAGGTCAAGGACCTGACCGTCGAGCCGGAGCCCGAGGTCGAGGTCACCTCCACGGTGAAGTCCCAGTGCGTGGGGCGCACGGCGAACGTCTCGGTGCGCGTCGTGAACGACGAGGACGTCCCCGCGGACATCGTCGTCGCCACGCCGTTCGGCACCAAGACCTTCCTCGGCGTCCTGCCGGGGAAGTCCGCGCACCAGTCCTTCAGCGCGCGTGCCGGCGCGGTGGAGGCAGGGGCCGCTCAGGTCACGGCGACGGCCGGGGGTCGGACCGCGACCTTCGACGTCGCCTACGGGGCCACGAGCTGCGGGTGACCGGGTGACCGGTTGACCGGTTGACGGTCCGCAGCGGGCGGGGCGGGAACCTCAGGGTTCCCGCCCCGTCCGTCGTCCGGGGCCTGCGGGTACTGGGACGCCCTGCCCGACGGCGCCGCTCACCCCGGAGCACGGCGCGGCCCAGGCGCGCGACCCAGGCGTGGGCTCAGTCGAGCGGGCGCACCATCACGACGTCGTCGTGCGCCTCGCCGCCCACGACGTAGGTGCGCGTACCCGCGAACGAGAACCCGTGCTTGCGGTAGAACGCCTGGGCCCGTGCGTTCTCCCCGTTGGTGCCGAGCCACACGGCCCGGTCCGGGACGAGGGCCGGTGCCGCGTCCAGCGCGGCCCGCAGGAGGTCGCTCGCGACCCCCGTGCCCTGGGACGAGGGGTGCACATAGATCTTCGACAGCTCGACGGTCGGCTCGTCGCCCACGACGGCCACGATGTCGGCGTCGTCGGGCACGCCGCGCACGAGCAGCGCGTAGCCGACCAGGTCTCCGGCGCCGTCGGACGCGTCGGACCCTCCGGCCTCGGCAGCCCCGTCGGGCGACCGGGGCGACCGGGGCGACTCGGCCACGAGCAGCGCGTGGTCGGCGCTCGCGGTCCACGCGACGAACCTCTCCGGGGAGAGCTGCGTGCGGATGTGCTCGGCGACCGCCGCCGGGTCGGAATCCGGCGGGCACGCGAGGGGGAACGTGATCGCGGCCAGGGCCGCGAGGCGGTCGGCGTCGGCAGGGGTCGCGGTGCGCAGGGAGGTCGTCACCCGCGGAAATCTACCCGGCCGCACCCACGAGCGGGAGGGGCGTCCCGCCGTCGGGCCGTTGACACCCCGCCCCGCCCGGAGGACGGTGGAAGGACCGGAGACGTCGCCCGCCCAGCCCACGGACGCCGCCCCCGCCGGAGCCCCGACGACGGGGCCCGCGTGAGGGGAGGTGAGAACACATGAGGAAGATGGTCGACTGTCGGACCACGCCCAGCGTCATCAACTGCACGCTGACGATCGCCGGCGAGGAGGAGGAAGTCCTCGACGCCGCATACGACCACATGATCAGCAAGCACGGGCACGAACCGACGCCCGAGCTGAGGGAGCAGATCCGTGCCGACCTGGTCGACGCCGAGCCGTCGATGGCCTGACGCGCCCGACAGCACGAGACGAGCACCAGACCGAGCACCTGGCAGCAGGTGACAGCAGGTGACAGCACAGCCGGTCGTGGCCCGCGGGTCACGGCCGACGCGCGTGCTCTCGACGATGATGGGGACATGACGCACCTCCCGGCGCCCGTCGCGCGCCGCATCGACCTCAACGCGGACCTGGGCGAGGGGTTCGGGCCGTGGGCGCTCGCGGACGACGACGCCCTCCTCGACCTCGTGACCAGCGCGAACGTCGCGTGCGGTTTCCACGCGGGCGACCCGATGATCATGCGTACGACCACGCGCGCGGCCGTCGAGCGGGGCGTGAGCATCGGCGCGCACGTCGCCTACCGCGACCTCGCGGGCTTCGGGCGGCGCTTCCTGGCGGTGACGCCCGCCGAGCTGACGGCCGACGTCGTCTACCAGATCGGCGCCCTCGACGCGTTCGCGCGCCTCGCGGGGGACCGGGTCCGGTACGTCAAGCCGCACGGCGCGCTCTACAACGCGATCGTCCGGCACGAGGAGCAGGCCCGCGCGGTCGTCGACGCGGTCGCCGCCTACGACGCGACGCTGCCGGTCGTCGGGATGTCGGGGTCGGCCGTGCTCCGGCTCGCCCGGGGGGCGGGACTGCCCGTGGTGCACGAGGTCTTCGCCGACCGCGGATACGCGCCCGACGGGTCGCTCGTGCCCCGGGGGACACACGGCGCGGTCCTGCACGACCCGGTCGAGGTCGCCGACCGCGCGCTGCGCCTGGTGACCGAGGGTGTCGTGGTCGCTTCCGACGGCAGCGAGATCACGGTCGAGGCCGACTCGGTCTGCGTCCACTCGGACACCCCCGGCGCGGTCGCGCTCCTGACCGAGGTGCGCCGGGTGCTCGAGGCGAGCGGCGTCGTCGTGCAGGCGACCGGGCGGTGACCGTGCCGGGGGTGTCGGGCGGGCCGCGCATCGGTGCCTATGGCGACCACGCGCTCATGGTCGACCTCGCGGGGCTCGACGAGGTGCACGCCCTGACCGCCGCGCTGCGCGCCGCGGCCGTGCCGGACGTCGTGGACGTCGTGCCCGCGGCGCGCACGGTGCTCGTGCTGCTGGACGACGCGGCGACCACCGCGGACACGGCCCGGGTCGAGGACGCGGTCCGGGCCGCGTGGGCGTCTCGGAGCGCGGTCGCGCAGCAGGGGGAGGGGCGCCTCGTGGAGATCCCGGTCGTCTACGACGGGCAGGACCTGCCCGACGTCGCCGCGTGGGCCGGGCTGTCCGTCGCCGAGGTCGTCGCGCGCCACAGCGGGCGGGAGTACGTCGTCGCGTTCGGCGGCTTCATGCCGGGCTTCGGATACCTGACCGAGGTCGACCCGAGGATCGCCGCGCCCCGCCTCGCGACCCCGCGGACCCGGGTGCCGGCCGGGTCGGTCGCGCTCGCGGGCGACCTCACGGCGGTCTACCCCCGTGCGACCCCCGGCGGGTGGCGCCTGCTGGGCCGGACCGACGTCGAGCTGTTCGACGTCGACCGCGACCCGCCCGCGCTCCTGACCGCGGGGACGAGGGTGCGCTTCCGAGAGGTCGACCGGCTGCCGGGAGACACCCACGGTGACACTGCGGTCGCCGAGGGTGACGTGCTGTCCGCCGGGGGTGACGGTGGTGTCGCCGGGGGTGACGCGCACTCCGCCGAGGGTGACCAGAAGCTCGCCGAGGGTGACGCGATACCCGTCCGGGGTGACCGAAGGCCTGCCGAGGGTGACCGTGCCGGTGGCGTCGAGGTGCTCGCGACGGGGCCGCTGACGCTCGTCGAGGACGAAGGGCGGCCGGGCTGGGCGTCGTCGGGGGTGGGGAGGTCAGGCGCCGCGGACAAGGGGGCGTTGCGCCTGCTCAACCGCCTGCTCGCCAACGACGACTCCGCCGCGGTGCTCGAGGTGACGCTCGGGGGGCTGGCCCTGAGGTTCCACGAACGGGCGACGATCGCGCTCGCGGGGGCGACGGCGCCGGCGACCCTCGGTGGCACGCCGGTCGGTATGCAGGCGGTGCTCGAGGTGCGCCCAGGAGCCGAGCTGCACCTCGGGTTCGCCCCGCGAGGGACGCGGACGTATCTGGGGGTCCGGGGCGGGTTCGACGTGACGCCTGTGCTGGGGTCGCGATCGTTCGACGTCCTCGCCGGCCTGGGGCCCGCGCCGTTGCGCGCGCGGGACCGGTTGGCGATCGGGCCGAGACCGTCACGTCTGCCCGTGGTCGACCTGGCGGCGCCCCGCGCCGCGGCGACGGGGATCGCCGAGCTGGCGGTGCGTCGTGGGGTGCGGGAGGCGTGGTTCGACGACGTCGCCTGGCGCGATCTCCTGGGCACCACGTTCGAGGTGACGGACGCGAGCAACCGGGTCGGCCTCCGGCTGTCGGGTGGGCGGATCGGACGACGGAGCGGAGAGCTGCCGAGCGAGGGTCTCGTGCCCGGCGCGATCCAGGTCCCGCCCGACGGACAACCCGTCCTCTTCCTCCGTGACCACCCCGTCACGGGTGGCTATCCCGTGATCGGTGTCGTCCGGGCCGGCGCGCTCGACGTCGCCGCGCAGCTCCGTCCGGGGGACCGGCTGCGGTTCCGGGAGGCGAGTTGACGGGGGCGACGGGCACCCCGTAGTGTTCTGGACGTCAGCCCGGCAGGGAGGAACAGACACCACTGCGAAGCTCTTCGGAGCCGCCGCGAAGTGGCTGGATCCCCCGGGTGGCCACCCTTCAGATCTTCTCAGGACACCTCTGCGTGTCAGTGAGAGTCGTCGGGGCGGTCGGCTCAGCCGACTCCGCTTCACCGGAAACGGCGAAGTTGAGACGCGGGAATGAGTCTGGTAGGTTAGAGAAGTTGCCCCGAGTGAAGGCCCCTGGTGGGTTGGAGTCGGTGCGTGTCGGTTGCTTGAGAACTCAACAGTGTGCTTGATAGTTAATGCCAATGGT
>NZ_JBHUAD010000138.1:0-10533 GCF_042789955.1 Oerskovia sp. NPDC056781 | reverse complement strand
CCCCGCCCGCCCCCAGGGACGACGACCACGGGCGGCCTCGAGCCGCCCGGACGCAGAACGACGAACGACAGGGAGTGACCTCGTGAGCTGGCTGGACGAGAAGGCAGTGGCGGTGATCACCGGCGCAGCCGTCGGCGACGCGCTGGGTGGGGCGACCGAGGGGTGGACCCCGGAGCAGATCGAGGAGCGTCACGGCGGACGGGTCACGGGCATCGTCGGGCCGTTCTACCCGAACTGGCAGGACGCCCGCCCCATCGCGCCGTACCACAAGGGCGACGGCCACATCACGGACGACACCCTCATGACCCAGGCGCTCGTCGAGGTCTACGCCAAGCGCCGGGCGCACCTCGACGCGTACGCCGTGGCCGAGGACCTGGTCCCGCTCATGATCGGCGAGCCCCGCTGGATCCCCGAGCTCGAGTCGACGGCCCTGCTGCTGCAGCGCGTGTTCCTCGCGGAGAAGTGGATCGTCGCCCGGCTGCACTACGGGCACGTCGACCCCCGCGAGGCGGGCGTCGGGAACATCGTCAACTGCGGCGCGGCCATGTACGTGGCCCCCGTCGGGCTGGCCAACGCGGGCGACCCGCGCGGCGCGTACGCCGAGGCGATCGACCTCACGGGCGCCCACCAGGCGAGCTACGGTCGCGAGGCCGCGGGCGTCTTCGCGGCCATGGTCGCGGCGGCTGTCGCGCCCGGAGCGAGCGTCGAGGACGTCGTGGCCGCCGCGCTCGACGTCGCGCACGACGGGACGCTCGCCGCGCTGCGCGCGGTCGTCGACGCGTTCGACGGCTGGACCACGGTCCCCACGACCGACGAGGAGGAGCGAGCGCTCGCCCGCAAGGTCCGCGAGGTCGTGGCCCCCTTCGACTCGGTGGGCCCCGAGTACCGGCAGATGTCGATGGACGCGCGCCGTCCCTCGCGCACCAAGGCCATCGAGGAGCTGCCCGCGGCGCTCGGTTTCGTGCTGGGTCACCGCGGCGACTTCCGCGGCGCGGTGCTCGGCGCGGTGAACTACGGGCGTGACGCCGACTCGATCGCCGTGATGGCGGGTGCGATCACGGCCGGGCTGGGCGGGACCGAGGTCGTGCCGGCCGAGTGGCTCGACGAGATCGAGCGCGCGAGCCGCACCGACGTCCGCGCGACCGGGCGCCTCATGGGGCAGGTCGCGGGCGACATCCTGCGCGCCGACCGCGAGGCCGCGAAGGCTCGCCTCCTGGCCCTCGACGAGATCGAGGCCGCGACGGTGGGAGCCCCGGCGTGAGACTCACCTGGGCGCAGCCCGAGGACCTGCTCGCGCACGAGCTCGTCCAGTCGACGGCCGAGGGCAAGGACGTCGCGGGCGTCGTCGCACGGTGGACCGCGGCGGGCGGCGACACGGTCCCGGCCGTGAGCGGCGCGGGCCCCGTGCCCGCGCCCCCGGCGCTGCGCGCCCTGGCGCGCGTGCTCCTCGACGAGCTCGACGCCCTGCCCGCGGCGCCGGCCCCGGCGGAGCCGGACGGGTGGGCGCAGATCGCGGCGCTCCTCCCGGCATCCCCGGCTCTCCCCACGGTGCCCGACGGCGAGCTCGCCCGCCGCGTGCACGGCGCCTGGACCGGGCGCTCGGCCGGCTGCCTGCTGGGCAAGCCGGTCGAGAAGATCCCGCGCCAGGGCATCGAGGAGATCCTGCGGGCCACGGGCCGCTGGCCCCTCGCCACGTGGTTCACGGCGGTCGGGCTGCCCGACGACGTCGCGGCGCGCTGGCCCTGGAACCGGCGCAGCGCCCCGACCTCGCTCGAGGAGAACATCGACGGGATGCCCGAGGACGACGACCTCAACTACCCGATCCTCGCTCTCGCCCTGCTCGAGAAGCACGGCACGGGCTTCACGACCGACGACGTCGCCCAGCTCTGGCTCGACAACCTGCCCGCGGGGCGCGTGTTCACCGCCGAGCGTGCGGCGTACCGCAACATCCTCGACGCGCGTCCCGTGCCCGAGACCGCGACGCACCAGAACCCGTTCCGGGAGTGGATCGGTGCGCTCATCCGCACCGACGTGCTCGGGTGGGTCGCCCCCGGCGACGTCCGGGGCGCGGCGTACCTCGCGTGGGTCGACGCGCGCCTGAGCCACACGCGCAACGGTGTCTACGGTGCGATGTGGGCCGCGGCGCTCGCCTCGGCCTCGATGGTCTGCGCGAGCGTCGAGGACGTGCTCGACGCGGCCCAGACCGTGCTCCCTCCCGACAGCCGGATCGCCGCGGCCGTGCGCCTGGGCCGCGAGGCCGCGCAGGAGGGTGACGTGAGCGTCGGCCTCGACCGGATCCATGCCGCGTACGGGGACCTGCACTGGGTCCACGTGCTCAACAACGCGGCCGTGATCGCGTACGCCCTGACCAAGGGTGCAGGGGACTTCGGGACGAGCGTCTCGATCGCGGTCACCGCGGGCTGGGACACCGACTCGGCCGCCGCGACCGTGGGCGGCGTCGTCGGGGCCCTGCTCGGGACCGACGGGATCGGCCAGGCATGGACCGCGCCGATCGACGGCCGCATCGCGACCTCGCTCCCCGGCGGGGAGCAGCGCATCGACGACCTCGTCGCGCGGACGCTCGCGCTGCGGCTCACGGAAGCCGTGGTCCCCGCGGCCGACACTGCCGACACTGCGAGGGCCGGCGCATGAGCCCTGACCCGAGCACGCACCGCCGGGGGAGCGTCGTCGTCGTCGGCTCGGCCAACGTCGACCTCGTGGTCGACGTCCCCCGACACCCCGGTGGCGGCGAGACGATCCTCGGCGGCGACCTGCGCCGCAGCCCGGGCGGCAAGGGGGCCAACCAGGCCGTCGCCGCGGCCCGGGCGGGCGGCGCCGACACGACGTTCGTCGGGGCCCTCGGCCGCGACGAGTCGGGCGAGCTGCTGCTCGCCTCGCTCGACGGCGCAGGGGTGCGCACCGACCTCGTCGGACGCACCGCGGCGCCCACGGGCACCGCGCTCATCACGGTCTCGCCCGACGGCGAGAACGCGATCGTCGTCGCCCCCGGCGCGAACGCGCACGTGCGCATCGGCCCCGAGCAGGCCGAGAGGATCGGCGCCGCGGCCGTCATCCTGGCGCAGCTCGAGATCCCGCTCGACGTCGTCCTCGCCGCGGGTGCCGCCCGCCGGCCGGGGGCAGTGCTCGCGCTCAACGCCGCACCGTCCCGGGACCTGCCCGACGAGATGTGGGCTGCGCTCGACCTGCTCGTCGTCAACGAGCACGAGGCGCGCGACCTCGCGGGGGAGGCCACCGGCCCGGCCGGTGCCGGGGGTGCCGCAGCCGCCCCGGCCGCCTCCACCAGCCCAGCCGACCCGGCCGATGCCGCCGAGCACCTGGCTGCGACCCTGCTCGCCAGGGTGCCCGCCGTCGTCGTGACGCTCGGCGGTGCCGGGTGCCTCGTCGCCCAGCGCGGCTCGGCCCCCGTCCGCCTCGCGGCCCCGCGCGTCGACGCCGTCGACACGACCGGCGCGGGCGACACGTTCTGCGGCGTGCTCGCCGCCGCCCTCGCGGGCGGGTCCACCCTCGTGGACGCCGCTCGGACCGCCTCGTACGCGGGCGCTCTGGCCGTGACCCGGCCCGGGGCCCAGGACGCCGTGCCCACGGCCGACGAGGTCGCCACCTTCGCCCACCCGGAGCAGCAGCCATGAGCTACACGTTCGACCCGCTCGTCCCCCGCCCCATCGACCTCCCCACGTCCGTCCCGCTCGACGGGCCGCTCGGCGGGCAGGACCTCGCCGCGCTCGACCAGGCGAAGATCTTCGCCGCGCCCGACGACCCCGCGCAGTGGGCCGCGTGGCGCGAGCGGCTCGAGGCGTGGCGCACCGACGCGCGCGAACGCCACGGCTTCACGGGCGCCGTCTACGAGCGACCGCAGGCCGAGTGGGCCGCGAGCTGCTTCACGATCGCGCAGGTCTGGCTGTGGGACGAGCTCCTCTACTCGTTCGAGGAGAACCGCTTCACGCCCGAGCGCTTCCTGGCCGACGCGCGCGAGCGCTTCGCGGACCTCGACGCCGTGGTGCTGTGGCACGCATACCCGGTGATCGGGATCGACGACCGCAACCAGTGGGACTTCTACCGCGACGTCCCGGGCCTCACGGGGCCGGGCGGCCTGGTCGCGACCCTGCACGCCGCGGGCCTGCACGTGTTCGTCGACTACAACCCGTGGGACACGGGTACGCGCCGCGGCGAGGACGACCTGTCCGAGCTCGCCGCCGTCGTCGCGGACCTCCCCGCGGACGGCGTCTTCCTCGACACCCTCAAGAAGGCCGAGCCCGAGCTCGTCGAGCGGCTCGAGGCTGCCCGGCCGGGCATCGTCCTGGAGGGCGAGTCCAAGCTCGCGGTCGAGCGCATCGAGGACCACTCGTCGTCGTGGGCGCAGTTCTTCGCGGACTCGTCCGTGCCGGGCGTGCTGCGCGCGCACTGGTACGAGCGCCGCCACATGCAGCACCACGTGCGTCGTTGGAACCGCGACCACACCGACGAGCTCCAGTCCGCCTGGATCAACGGCGTGGGCGTCATGGTGTGGGAGGTCGTGTTCGGGGTGTGGGTCGGGTGGAGCGAGCGCGACGCCGCGACCCTGCGCCGCATGGTCACGGTCCAGCGCGCCGCCAAGGACCTGCTGCTCGACGGCGGTTGGACCCCGCTCACGGACCTCGCCCCCGAGGCGCGCGAGGCGGGCGTGCACGCGTCGCTGTTCTCGCACGAGGGCGTCTCGCTGTGGACGCTCGTCAACCGCGGCGAGGACGACTGGACGGGCCCGGTCCTCACGGACGCCCCCGCAGGCCGCCTGATCGACCTGACCAGCCTGGCGGACCCTGCCGCCCCCACCGACCCGACCGGTTCGCCGGTCGCCCAGGCCGGTGGCACCGTCGACGGAGCCGGTGCCATCGCTCCACCCGTCACGGTCCCGGGCCGCGGCATCGCGGCGCTCGTGCACGTCGCCCCCGGCGCCGACGAGCCCGCCTGGCTCCCCGGCCTGGTCGAGGAGATGCGTCGCCACGCACCGAGCGCGGACGCGCGGTTCCCGCACCGCCTCGCGCGCCGGATCGTGCCGCAGGCCCCGGCGTCCCGGCCCGCCGCCGCACCGACCCACCCCGGGGCGGGCCAGGACGTGGAGGCGAGCGCCGTCGTCGTGCCTGCCGGGCCTTATGTCCTCACCGTGCGCTACCGCGCCCGCGAGACCGGGATGTACCAGGGCGCGCCGTACGTCGAGGAGTGGAAGCCCCTCGCGCCGCGCCTGCACGACCCGCGCACGCTCCAGCGCGACGGCGAGCTCGCCGCGCCCGTCGCGGTCGCGGCCACCGAGGTGACCAACGCGCAGTTCGCGCAGTTCCTCGACGCGACCGGCTACCGGCCCGCGACCCGGCACCGGTTCCTCGCGCACTGGGTCGACGGGCGACCGCCCGCGGGGCGCGAGGACGAGCCCGTGACGTTCGTCGACCTCGACGACGCGCGCGCCTACAGCGCGTGGCGCGGGGGCCGGCTCCCGAGCGAGGACGAGTGGCAGCTCGCGGGCGAGACGGGCGGACTGCTGCGCGGTGCCCCCGTCGTGTGGAACTGGACGGAGAGCGAGCACAGCGACGGCCGCACGCGGTACGTCATGCTCAAGGGCGGCTCGGACCACGAGTCGGTCGGCTCCGAGTGGTACTTCGACGGCGGCGTCCAGCGCCCCGAGTTCAGCGCCAAGCTGCTCCTGCCGGGCCTGGGGCTGGCACGCAGCGCGAGCATCGGCTTCCGGTGCGCGTGGACCGTGGACGAGGTGACGGCATGACGGTCTCGCGCGACCCCCAGGACGGCGCGCTCGCGGGCCTCAAGGTCGTCGACGCCTCGACGCTCTTCGCAGGCCCCATGGCCGCGATGCACCTCGGCGACATGGGCGCCGACGTGATCAAGGTCGAGCACCCCACCAAGCCCGACCCCTCACGCGGGCACGGCGCCGCCAAGGACGGCGTCAACCTCTGGTGGAAGACGCTCGGCCGCAACAAGCGGACCGTGACCGTCAACCTGTCGAGCGACGGCGGGCGCGAGGTGTTCCTGGCGCTCGCGGCCGAGGCCGACGTCGTGATCGAGAACTTCCGGCCCGGGACGCTCGAACGCTGGGGCCTGGGCTACGACGAGCTCTCGGCGCACAACCCTCGCCTCGTGCTCGCGCGCATCAGCGGGTTCGGGCAGGTGGGGCCGTACCGGTCGCGCCCCGGGTTCGGCACGCTCGCCGAGGCCATGAGCGGGTTCGCGGCCATGACGGGCGAGGCGGACGGCCCGCCGACCCTGCCTCCGTTCGGCCTCGCGGACGGCGTCGCGTCGCTCGCGACCGCGTTCGCGGTCATGGTCGCGCTCCAGAGCCGCGAGCGCACGGGCCGCGGCCAGGTCGTCGACACCGCGATCATCGAGCCGATCCTCGCGATGCTCGGGCCGCAGATCACGCGCTGGGACCAGCTGCGGACCGTGCAGCCGCGCACGGGCAACCGCTCGGCGAACAACGCGCCGCGCAACACGTACCGCACGAGCGACGGCCAGTGGGTCGCGGTCTCGACGTCGGCGCAGTCGATCGCGGAGCGCGTCATGCGCCTCGTGGGGCACCCCGAGGTCATCGACGAGCCGTGGTTCGCGGTGGGGGCCGAGCGGGCCCAGCACGCCGACGAGCTCGACGCGGCCGTGGGCGGGTGGATTGCGCAGCGCACGCGCGACGAGGTCGTGGCGGCGTTCGAGGAGGCGCAGGCCGCGGTCGCGCCCATCTACGACGCGCAGGACATCGTGGGCGACCCGCAGTTCCAGGCGCTCGGCACGCTCCACGAGATCGAGGACCCCGAGCTCGGTCCCATGCTCATGCAGGGCCCGCTGTTCAGGCTCTCCGCCCACGACGGCGTCATCGGGTTCACGGGCCGCGCGCACGGCGCCGACACCGACGAGGTGCTGGGCGAGCTGGGCTTCGACGCCGAGCGCGTCGCCGCGCTGCGGGAGGCGGGGGCCGTATGAGCACCCCGCCGCTCACGCTGCTCTACGCCCCGGGAGACCGGCCCGACCGCGTCGCCAAGGCGTTCGCGACGTCCGCCGACGTCGTGATCGTCGACCTCGAGGACGCCGTCGCCCCGGCGGCCAAGGCGTCTGCGCGCACCTCGGCCGTCGCGCTGCTGGCCGAGGTCACGCGCCGGGTCCAGGTCCGCGTCAACCAGCGCGGGACACCTTGGCACGCCGACGACGTCGCGGCGGTCGCGATGCTGCCCCGCGCCGTGGGGGCTCGCGTGCCCAAGGTCGAGTCGGCCGACGAGGTCCGCGACCTCGCGGCCGCGCTGCCCGGGCGCGACCTGCACCTGCTGGTCGAGTCGGCGCTCGGGGTCGAGCGCGCGTTCGAGATCGCGTGCGCCTCGCCCCAGGTCGCGTCGGTCGGCCTGGGCGAGGCCGACCTGCGCTCGGACCTGCGCGTGGACGACGACGGCGCGCTGGCCTGGGTGCGCAGCCGCCTCGTGGTCGCGGCGCGGGCCGCCGGGCTGCCGTCGCCGTCGATGTCGGCGTACACGCACGTCAAGGATCTCGACGGGCTCGTGGCCTCGTGCCGCGCAGGTCGTGCGCTCGGCTTCCTGGGGCGCACCGCGATCCACCCCGTCCAGCTCGACCCCATCCGCGAGGCGTTCCTCCCGACCACTGACGAGGTGTCGCGGGCGCGCGAGGTGCTCGACCGCGTCGGCACCGCGGCCGCGCGCGGGGTCGGGGCGATCGCGCTCCCCGACGGCACGTTCCTCGACGTCGCGATGGTCGAGCGCGCGCGCTCGGTCCTCGCGGTCGTGGGGGAGTCGACGGCCTGAGGGTCGGCTCTCCCGGGGGCCGCTCGCGCACCGGCGCGCGGGCGTGCCCCGTCTGCTCCACCCGCTCGACCCGCACGGACCGAGGTACCCGCACGAATCGATCCACCGGCACGCACCGATCCACCCGCACGCACCGACGAACCGCCTGATCACGCTTCTCGAAGGAGAGAACGATGACCACAGTGCCCCTCCCGACGACACCACCGCGCGTCCCTCGCTCGCGACGACGGATCGCCGCCCTCCTGGCCGGGGTGGTGGGAGCGGGCGGCGCCGTCGTCGGGCTCCCGCTCGCCGTGGCCGGGCCCGTCGCCGCCGCCGAGCAGGGCACGCTCGTGCCCGGCAGCGCGCCCTCGGAGGCGCTCGGCGCGGGCGGCGCCGTCGACTACACGGTGTACCTGCCGCCGGGCTACGACGAGGACGCCGAGCAGCGGTACCCGACCGTCTACCTGCTGCACGGGCGCGGCGACACGCAGGCCGCGTGGCAGCGCGTCGCGACCGACCTCGACGAGCTCATCGGCACCGAGGCGATCCAGCCCTTGGTCGTGGTCATGCCCGATGCTCCCTGGAACGACCGGGGGAGCTGGTACACGGACTCGGCCTACGAGGGCGCTGACGGTGGTGGACCCGGCGGCGGCACCGGTGCAGGCTTCCAGGTCGAGACCGCGCTCACGCGCGACCTGGTCGGGCACGTCGACGCGACCTACCGGACCGTCGCCGACCGGGAGGCGCGCGCCGTCGGCGGCTACTCCATGGGAGGGGCGGGCGCGCTGCGCCTGACCCTCGCGCACCAGGACGAGTTCTCGGCCGGCATCGTGCTGAGCCCCGCGGTGTACGTCCCCCAGCCCCCCGCGGACTCCTCCGTCCGTGACCACGGGGGCTACGGCGTCGGGCACGAGCTGTTCTCGCCCGAGCGGTACACCGAGCTGTCCTACCCGGCAGCCCTCGCCGCGCTCGACCCGGCCCTGCCCGTGCACCTGTTCGTCGCGGTCGGCGACGACGAGTGGGCCAACCCGGACCCCGCGGAGGCCAGCCACGACATCGACTTCGAGTCCGCCCGGCTCTACAACACCGCGCGCCGCGTGCCGGGAGTGACGGCCGAGCTGCGGGTCATGGACGGCGGCCACGACTGGGACGTCTGGCAGCCCGCGTTCCGCGAGGCGATCGTCGACGTCTCCTCGCGCCTGCGCACCGAGCCCACCGTGCCGTGGGACGCCGAGCTGCTCGGCTCCGCGGGCGACGACCGCGCGGGTGGCGTCCTCGCCACGCCCGACGGCGGCACGACCGTCGCGCTCGACCTCGCCGGGGCGTGGGCCGGGTCCCAGCCCGCGGGTGGCCTCGACGTCGTGCTCGCCCGCCGCGACGCGGACGGTGCGACGCTGTGGCAGCACCCGATCGCGACGGCCGCTGACGAGCGCGCGTACGGCGTGGTCGCCGGACGGGCCGGGACGACGCTCGTCGCCGGGTACACCAAGGGCGACCTCGACGGGAAGCACCCGGGCACGACGCGCGACGACGGGTTCGTCGCGGCCGTGACCGCCACGGGCGAGCGCGCCTGGACCCTCCAGACGGGCGACCCCGCCGCGGCCGACCGCTTCTACGCCGTCGCGCCCGACGGAGCGGGCGGCGCCTACGTCGCCGGGTACACGAGCGGGACCGTCCCCGGTGGGAAGAGCGCGGGGGACAAGGACGCGATCGTCGGGCGCGTGTCGGCCGGCGGCGAGCTCCTGTGGCTGCGCCAGGTCGGCGGGCCGGGCGAGGACAAGGCGCTCGCGGTCGCGCCCGGCCCGGACGGTTCCGTGTACGTGGGCGGGGTCGCGGGGCAGGGCATGCCCGGCGCCCAGGCCGCCGGCGCCAACGACGGCTGGGTCGCGCGGTACGACGGCGCGGGCTCGCTCTCCTGGATGCGAGGGGTCGCGACGTCGGCCAACGACCAGGTGAGCGGGCTCGTGGCGCGCGCAGACGGCTCGGTCGTCGCCGTGGGGCACACGCGCGGGGCGCTCGGCGGGGACTCCGCCGGGGACAACGACGTGTTCGCGCGGGCGTTCGACGCGCGCGGCGAGGTCCTGTGGACGACGCAGACCGGGACCGTGACCGACGACCGCGGGGTGACCGGTGTCGCCGGTGCCGACGGCACCGTGCTCGTCGTGGGCACGACGTACGGGGCGCTCGGCACGCCGGTCGGCGGCGTGGACGTCTTCACGCTGGCGCTCGCGGCCGACGGCACGCCCGGGGCCGTGACCCAGCTCGGGACGCGCGAGCGCGACGGAGCCGACGAGTGGGACGACGCGAACCTGTTCGCCGCGGCGGCCCCCGGCGTGGACGGCGCGTGGTTGAGCGGTCTGACGTTCGGGGCGCCTTTCGGCTCGGTGAACGCCGGGGCCGGGGACGTGTTCGTGACCCGGGTCGACTTCGCGACCGGGCCGTCGGTGCCTTCGACCGAGGTCGGCGTCGAGGCGACGGCGCGCTGCGTCGGGGGCAGGGCGCAGGTCTCGGTGCGAGCCCTCAACGGCGGCGACCACCCCGTGGACGTCGCGGTGTCGACGCCGTTCGGGAGCAAGAAGTTCACGGCCGTCGGGGCCGGGAAGAGCGCGCAGCAGACGTTCTCCTCGCGGCTGCCCGCGATCGAGGCGGGGGTGGCGACGGTCACCGTGCTCGAGCCGTCGGGGCCGGTCGAGGTCCTCGCGCCGTACGCGGCGACGGACTGCGGGGCCTGACGGTTCTGGGCGCC
>NZ_JBHUAD010000137.1:0-10585 GCF_042789955.1 Oerskovia sp. NPDC056781 | reverse complement strand
GGTCCGTCAGGACCGGGGCCTGCTGCGTGTCGTCCGGGGCGCGGGTGCCCGACGGCGGAGCGTGGGCCGGGCGGGCCGCGTCAGCGGTCGGTGCGTGGGAGGCGACGGCTCCCGTTGAGGTGCGTGACGCCGTCGGGCAGGTCGAAGCCGGGGTCCTCGTCGACGATGTCGAGCATGTCCCCGATGCGCGTGACCTCCAGCAGGAACCGCACCGTCGGCGGGGCGCGCAGCACCCGGACCCGGTGCGGGCCGCGGGTCGCGAGCCGTGCGAGGAAGGCGACGCCCGAGGAGTCCATGAAGGTCACGTGATGGGCGTCGATCTCGACGGGCAGGCCCGTGGCCTCGGCGTCGGCCGTCGCGTCCAGGAGGTCGGCGCCGAGATCGGCGTCGATCTCACCTGACAGGACGATCCGTGCCCGGGTCGCCCCGACGATGACGTGGACGCTCGCAGGATCGGCCTGGTCCGTGACGACGCCGCTCGCCCCGAGTTCGGGGTCCTCGGGCTCGCTACCAGCCGTGGTGTTACCGTCGCGCACGTTGCTCCTCCCAGCGTGGACCGGACCCGCACAGGTCTCGGAGATCACCAATCTACGGTTGAATGTCCACTCGGGACAGTAACGCGCTCACGGCAGTGTCGTTCGGAGGTGGAAATGGTCGGCTCGTCGAGCCTGGGTCTGGGCTCCTGGGGCCACGTTCCGCGTGCCGGTGGGACGTCCCTGCCGGACGGCGGGGCGGAGACTCTCGCGCGTGCCGTCCAGCGCGCGGGCGTCGCGGCGTTCCTCCTGGGACCGGCCTCCGCGGGCATGCCCGTGCTGTGGGTCAACGACGCGTTCAGCAGGCTCACGGGCTTCTCGACCGACGAGGTCGTCGGGCGTCGGCCGCAGTTCCTGTCGGACGTCCTTGCGGACCAGTCGGAGGCCGAGCACTTCCGGGCCGGCGTCCTCGAGGGCCGCGAGGTCAAGCGCACCGTGGAGCACGAGCGCCACGACGGGTCGATGATCTGGGTGCAGCTCACGCTCGCGCCCGTCGACGAGGCCGGTGGCGAGGTCGGGCACTGGGCGGGCTCGATGGTCGACGTCACCGAGCACGTCGACCGGTCGGCGGCCCAGCTCGCGTCGCTCGAGCTCGAACGGCGCAAGCGCGCGGGGCTCGCGATCATCACCGAGACCTCGGACCTGCTCAACGACCTGGACTACCCGCTCGCGCTGCGCGAGATCTGCGACGTCCTCGAGGGGGCGCTCGTGGAGTGGGCCGGCTTCTACATGAACGACGACGGGCTCCGGTTCGCCGAGGGCATCGACACCACGACCCCACCGAGCGGGCGCGGGCAGCGCCACGGCCGGTACATCGCGGACGGTGCAGGCATCGTCGAGGGGGCCATGGGGCAGACCGACGCGCTGGGCGACGCGACGGGGCCCGCCCTCCTGGTCCCGGGGACCGTGATCGACCTGCAGGACACCGTGCAGGACCTGCTCGACGGACGGATCGACGGTCCCGTCCGGCTCGACCTGTCGGCGGACTACCCGCAGTGGTCGGCGTCGGGCTGGCTGAGCCGGGACGTCCGGCAGCGCACCTCCTCGCTCGTGGGTGCGCCGCGCGAGGTGCTGCTCCACGCGATCGCGGGGCGCCGTCGCGTCCTGGGGGTGCTCGCGACGAGCGGGCTGCCCGCGTCACCCGGCACGGTGTCGGACCCGGAGAGCGCCGACGCGGTCCTGCGCACGCTCGCGAGGCGGGCCGGTCTCGCGATCGACAACGTCCGTCTCTACGCCCGGGAGCACCGCCTCGCGGAGACCCTGCAGCGTGCGATGCTCCCCGAGCAGGCGGACGTGACCGGGCTCGACGTGTGGACGTACTACGCGCCCAACTCCGAGCACGCCCAGGTGGGCGGCGACTGGTACGACGTCCTGCAGATCACGCCCGACGTCGTCGGGCTCGTCATCGGGGACGTCGTGGGGCACGACGTCGAGGCGGCCGCGGCCATGGGGCAGCTCAGGTCGGTCGTGCGCTCCTACGCGTACGAGCTCACGACGCCCGGGCCGGTCCTCGAGCGCGTGGACCAGCTCGTGGTCGGCATGCGCATCCCGCGGTCCGCGAGCCTCGTCTACGCGTCGCTCGTGCGGCACGACGAGCAGCCGCCGTCCGAGGACGGCGTCGACGAGCACGGCACCGACCGGCCGGGCACGGACGAGACCGGCGCCGACGAGGGCGCCACCGGGGACGCGCAGCGCTGGACGATCGAGTACTCACGGGCCGGGCACCTGCCGCCGCTGCTCCTGCGCGGCGGTGAGGTCACCCAGCTGAACGAGGCGGGCGGCTCGCTGGTCGGGTTCGGGGTCGGGACGCGCGCGACGGGACGGGCGGACCTGCAGCCGGGGGACGTCCTGCTCTTCTACACCGACGGTCTGATCGAGCGCCGGGACCGGGCGCTGCGCGTGGGCCTCGACGCCCTGGTCGAGGCGACCCGGGCCATCACGGCGATCGACTCCGCGGGCATCGGCGAGGAGCTCCTGTCGCGCCTCGCCGACGCCCCCGAGGACGACGTCGCGCTCGTCGTGGTCCGTGTCCCGGACCCCGTGACGGACCCGGTGACGTCGGCCCTGAGCCCCCGCAGCCGCCGCTGGCTCCTGCCGAGCGAGCCCGCGTCGATCGGTCGGGCGCGGCACGCGGTCCTGCGTACCTGCCAGGCGTGGGACCTCGGCGACAGCGCCAACGCCGAGCTGGTCGTGTCCGAGCTCGTCGCGAACGGTGTCCTGCACGGGTGGGGGCACCTCGCGCTGCGGCTCTTCGACACGGGGGACGGCCTGCGCGTCGAGGTCGAGGACTCGAACCCTGCGCCGCCCGTGTCGACCGACGGGCACGTGCACCGCATGGGCGGGTTCGGGATGCAGATCGTCGAGCGCCTCGCGGACTGGGGCTGGCGGCCGGCCGGCTCGGGCAAGCTCGTGTGGGCCAGGCTGCGGTCGGCCGCGGAACGCGCGGACCGAGGGGCGAGGTCCGAGGGCGCCTGAGGGCCCGTCAGGCGGTCGCGCTCACCGGCGGGTCGCAGCGGTGGTCCGCGTCGATGCGGAACAGGTCGAGGGCCCCGCACACCTCGAGCACGAACAGGTCCCGGTCGTCGCAGCCGCGCAGGACGGTCGCCCCGCCGCGCTTGCGGCCGGAGTCGGCGAGCGAGATGAGGAAGGCCGCGCCGGTCGAGTCCATGAAGGTCACGCGGCACATGTCGATCACGAGGAGCTGACGGCGCAGCCCGACGACGCGGGCGGCGATCTCCGGGAACTGGTCGCGTTCCGCGAGATCGAGGTCCCCGGCGATGACGAGCGTGGTCGTCGCGGGGGACGTGGAGATCTCGATCATGCTCATGACTCTAGGGTGCCGGGCGTCTCGTTGCACATGCGCTCGTCAGGAGCCTGCGAGAATCGCTGGATGTCCCACGCACCCACGCACCGCAACCTCCTCGACGGGCCTGCGCCCGTCCGTCTCCCGGCCGAGCCGGACGTCGACGCGGCGATCGCCCGGGGGGACGACACGTTCGCGCTCGCCGGCGCGCACCCTGCTTCCTCGCTCCCGTGGGCTCTCCTCGCCGAGGCCACGCTGCGCGAGGGCGGCGAGCACGCGGCCGTCACGGCGTACGCGTTCGCCCGCACGGGCTACCACCGGGGGCTCGACGCGCTGCGTCGCGCCGGCTGGCGCGGCCAGGGCCCGATCCCGGCCGACCACGTGCCCAACCAGGGCTTCCTGCGGGCGCTGCTCGCGCTCTCGCGCGCGGCGTCGCTCATCGGCGAGGACGGCGAGGCCGAGCGCTGCGCCCAGTTCCTGGTGGACTCGGGGACGTCGGCCGACGAGGTCGGTGCCCTCGCGGGCTGAGACCTGCCCGGGCGTCTGCGGCGAGCGGGGTGAGCCGGGCCGTCGGACGTCGGCCCGGGTGGTCGCGGGCCCCGCTGCCCTGCTCCCTCCCGCCGCCGACGGCGTCGCGCACGCTGCGTCGTCGGGCCGCGGGATGCTCCTCGGTGGGCCGAGGGGCCCGCCGAGGTCAATGGCAGGTAAACTCGTCCAGGCTTCCGGGTGACTGCCGCCCGGACGCGCCTCGGGCCCGCGCAGGACCCGTCGGCGGTACGCGCCGTGCGTCGACCCCCGGTCGATGGTGCGCGACGCGGTCGCTCGCCGACCGGACAGTCCTGACGTACGTGCCGGTCGGTGCCGGTCCGTGACCCGGTCCGAGGAACAGGCAGTCTGAAAGTGGGGAATCCATGCCAGGCGTGGTGCTCATCGGTGCCCAGTGGGGCGACGAAGGCAAGGGCAAGGCGACCGACCTCCTCGGGTCGCGGGTCGACTACGTGGTCAAGTTCAACGGCGGCAACAACGCCGGGCACACGGTCGTCATCGGCGACGAGAAGTACGCCCTGCACCTGCTGCCCTCCGGCATCCTGTCGCCCGGGGTCACCCCCGTCATCGCGAACGGGGTCGTCGTCGACATCGAGGTCCTCTTCCAGGAGCTCGACGACCTGATCTCACGCGGCGTCGACGTCTCGCGCCTGCTGGTCTCCGGCAGCGCCCACGTCATCGCGGGGTACCACCGCACGATGGACAAGGTGAGCGAGCGCTTCCTGGGCAAGCGCCGCATCGGCACGACCGGCCGCGGGATCGGGCCGGCGTACGCCGACAAGATCAACCGCGTCGGCATCCGTATGTGGGACCTGTTCGACGAGAAGATCCTCGCGGAGAAGATCGAAGGCTCGCTCGACCAGAAGAACCACCTGCTGGTCAAGGTCTACAACCGGCGCGCGATCACGGTCGACGAGACCGTCGAGGAGCTGCTGGCCTACGCCGACCGCGTCAAGCCGATGGTCGCGGACACCTCCCTGATCCTCAACCAGGCGCTGGACGCGGGCAAGAACGTCCTGTTCGAGGGCGGCCAGGCCACGATGCTCGACGTGGACCACGGCACCTACCCGTTCGTGACGTCGTCCAACGCGACGGCCGGCGGGGCGCTGACGGGCTCGGGAGTGGGCCCCACGAAGATCTCGTCGGTGATCGGCGTCATCAAGGCGTACACGACTCGTGTCGGCGAGGGCCCGTTCCCCACCGAGCTCTTCGACGAGATGGGCGAGTACCTGCTCAAGGCCGGCGGCGAGTACGGCGTGACCACGGGTCGCGCGCGTCGCTGCGGCTGGTACGACTCGGTGATCGCCCGGTACTCGAGCCGCATCAACGGCATCACGGACCTCGTCGTGACCAAGCTCGACATCCTCACGGGTATCCCCAAGATCCCGGTCTGCGTCGCGTACGACGTCGACGGCGTCCGCTACGACGAGATGCCGACCGACCAGACGGCGTTCCACCACGCGAAGCCGATCTACGCCGAGTTCGACGGCTGGACCGAGGACATCTCCGGCTGCCGGACGTTCGAGGACCTGCCAGCCAACGCGCAGGCGTACGTGCGCTCGCTCGAGGAGCTCTCGGGCGCGCGCGTCTCGGCGATCGGCGTGGGGCCGTCGCGGGACGCGATCATCCCGCTGCACGACCTGCTGCACTGAGCGGCGACCCGACAGCACTTCCGAGACGCACGTACCGGTCCTAGCCCGTCCTCCCCTGGAGGGAACGGGCCGGAGCGGGCATCTCGACCACGCCGAGGCCCTGTGCCCCGTTCGCCACGAGGCGCGCGGAGCGCAGGGCCTCTGTCGTGCACCGTCCGCGCCGGTGTGACCTTCATCTCACGGGCTGTCAGAAAACGGACAGCGATGCACAAGTTGCCCGGGTGAACCCGCTGGCGTGTCTTCACCACGAGAATTGTTCCCGTTATGGTAATGGCGTACCAAGAATGTCGAGAAAACGGCGCTTCTTGGGGTGACCGCAAGGAAGCTTCAGGGACGACGCCGGCCGTACGTCGCGCTCTCCCTGACCGAGAGACAGGTGTCGACCTCATGCAGGAATCACGCAGCCGCACGATCAAGATCGGGCTCGCAGGACTGGTCGTCCTCGGGGTCGGCGTCGCCGCGACCAGCGCTCTGTGGAGCGACAACGTCTGGTTCGCGGGTGACGTGTCCGCCTCGTCCTTCAACCTGGTGGGCTCGGTGACCGGTGCCGACACCGGCTTCCAGGAGGGCACCACCGAGAGCGTCGCGCTCACGATCCCCGTCGTCGAGGACCTCGCCCCCGGCGAGACCGTGACCCGGACCGTGTGGGTCAGGAACGCGGCGACCTCGACCCACGCTGCGGACCTCGTCGACACCCCCGTCGTGACGGTCACCGGCGACGCCGCGTCCTTCCTCACGGTCACGGCCGCCTACAACCCCACGGGAAGCGAGAACCCCGACGCGCTCGCACCCAACGAGGTCGTCCCGGTCGACGTCACGTACCAGTTCACGAACCCGGACACCAGCGTCACCGGCCCGAACCAGGGTGCCATGGGCAAGGCCGCGAAGATCACGGTCCAGGTCACGGGTACCGAGGTGACTCCCTGACATGACGTCGACCCCACGCACGGCGCGCGCCGTCGTGGGGGTGACGACCCTCTGCGCGATGGGCGGTGCCTGGCTCCTCGGAGGAGTCGGCGCCGCCGTCGCCGTGGAGCTGCCCGCCAGGGCGTCGGCCGGGGAGGTGAGCCCCCTGCCACGGTCGTTCTCCTTCGACGGCATGTCGCCGGGCCAGACCCGATCGACCATCGTCGACCTGGCCTCGACCCACGCGACCGACGGCTCCGTCGTCGAGGTCCGCGTCACGACGAGCGGGGAGCTCGCACCGTCGCTCAGCACCGTCGTCGAGGCGTGCCACGCCCCGTGGGCAGACGACGACTGCCCGACCGGCGCGGTCGTCCTCGTCGACGGGTGGCGGGGCGGGCAGGCCGGGGCGGCGCACGAGGCCGTCGTCCTGCCCGCGGGCGCGACGACCTCGCTCAAGGTCTCCGTCACGCTCGACGACGACGTGCCCGCCGGGGCGACAGGAGCCGTTCGATTCGACCTCGCGATCCAGGGGACGCAGGACGGCTCCTCCGCGGGCAGCGGGACCGGGGTGCCCGACGACGCGTCCCGGCCCGCGTCCGGCGGTCGCCCGGGGAGCGGGTCGCTCGCGGCGACGGGTGCGACGGTCACCGCCCTCGCCGCGCTCGCCGGAGGGTTGCTCGGCGTGGGTGGTGCCCTCGTGCGACGCCGGAGAGATGCTCAGAACGGCCGACGACGCGGGTGAGCCGACGAGAGTGACGACCACGGGCACCGGTACGGGACGACTGCAGGACGAGGAAACAGGACGAGAGGAGTGATCGTGACCAGCCGAACGACGCCTCGAGCACGCTCGGGCGGTCCTGGCTCCGGACGCCTCCGTCCGCGGGCTGCTGCGGTGCTCGTGCTCCTGTTCGCTGCCTCGGTGGTCCTCTGGGGGGCGGGTCGCGCCCAGCCGACGGTCGCCGCCTGGACCGACGCGGTGTACTCCCAGGGGCTGGTCGACGTCGCCACCGCCAGCACGGCGACGGACGTCGTCGCAGGCGAGGACTTCTCGTGCGCTCTCGCGGACGGGCAGGTCTGGTGCACGGGAGACAACTCCGCGGGCCAGCTCGGGACCGGCGACACCACGTCCTCGGACGTGTTCGTCGGTCCGGTGGGCGGCGAGCTGCAGGGCAGGACGGTGACCCACCTCGACGCCGGGGCCGCCCACGCCTGCGCCGCGACCGACGACGGCGTGTTCTGCTGGGGCCGCAACGACCACGGCCAGGTCGGCCAGCCCGGCGTCACCGGCTCGACGGTGCCGGTCCGGGTCGCGTCGCAGGACGTCAGGTCCGTGACCGGGCTCGAGCTGCGAGCGGACTCCTCGTGCGTGGTCTCCGGCGGCAAGGGGTACTGCTGGGGGGACACGCACACCTCGGCCGGGAGCTCGGCCGCACCCGTCCTGATCTCGGGCGGCGCCCTCCCCGCGTCCGCGGTCGTGACCGACATCGGTGTCGGCGAGGCCTCCGCCTGCCTCACGGCGGACGGCGTCCCGTACTGCTGGGGCGAGAACGGTCGCGGACAGCTCGGCGACGGCACCACGAAAGCCGCCCTCGTGCCGGTCCAGGTCGTGACCACCGGTGCCATGGCAGGGTTCGCGGTCGGCGACGTGGCGGTCGGTCAGAACTTCGCGTGCGCCGTCGGGTCCGGTCCGAACAACGCCCTGCGGACGTTCTGCTGGGGCGACAACGCGAAGAAGCAGCTCGGGCAGTCGAACGACGGGGCCCAGGTCGAGCTGTCGAGCATGCCGCTCCAGGTCCGTGGTGCGCTCACCGAGATCGGTGTCCGCTCGATCGACCTCGGCGGTATGACAGCCTGCGCCATCACGGCCGCCGCAGACGGCTACTGCTGGGGCGACAACGCCTCCGGGCAGGCCGGTGTGGGGTACGACGAGTCGTGGGCGCAGACCGTCGTCGACCGCCCGTCCGAGATCACGACCGGCCAGATGGACAGCAAGCAGTTCGCCACGATCGACGTCGACAGCAACCATGCGTGCGGGATGTCCGTCGCAGGCAACGTCTACTGCTGGGGGAGCAACGCCCAGGGGCAGCTCGGTATCGAGGGCGGTCCTGCGGCGGCGCCCAAGAAATACCGGCCGTGGCCGGTCGTGCAGACCTGGTCCGCCTGGGGGTGACACGGTGACTCCCTCGACCTCGTGCGTGCGGACCGAGCATCCCGGAGGTCCCGCATGAAGTGGCTCAAGCGCATCGGCGACGCGTTCCTCACGGTCGCCGCGGTCGCCGGGGTGCTCGGACTCGTGCTGTTCCTCGGTATCCAGACGGGCAACCTGCAGTCCCTCGTCGTCGTCTCGGGCTCGATGATCCCCACCTACGAGGTCGGCGACGGGATCGTCTCGCGCCGCGTCCCGGCCCGGGCGCTCGAGGTCGGCGACGTCGTGAGCGTCTTCACCCGCGACGGGGTGCTCGTCACGCACCGCATCGTCCAGGTCGAGGACGGGCCGGGGGATGCCCGGACCCTGACGCTGCGCGGCGACAACAACCCGGTCGACGACCCCGATCCCTACGTGGTCGAGGACGCCCTGGTGCCCATGGTCCGGATCCCGGGAGCCCGGGACGCGGTCGAGGTCCTGCGACGCCCGGCCGTCGGGATCCCGATCGTCGTCGCGGCGTGCGCCCTCGTCGGGTTCGCGCTCATGCCGTCCTCGAGGAAGCGCCCCGAGCAGGAGGCGGACGCCACCGCGGCGCCCGACGCCGTGGACGCCCAGGGGCCCACGACGCCGGATCGGTAGACTGCGGTCCCGTGAAGATCCTCGTCATCGGTTCGGGTGCCCGCGAGCACGCCATCGTCCACTCGTTCGCCCAGGAGGCCGTGGCCACCGGTGCGGAGGCGCACGAGCTGCACGCCGCCCCCGGCAACCCGGGCATCGGCGAGCTCGCGACCCTGCACGCGGTCAGCGCGGTCGACCCGGAGGCCGTCGCGGCGCTCGCGACCGGCCTCGGCGCGGACCTCGTCGTGATCGGCCCCGAGGCACCGCTCGTCGCGGGGGTCGCGGACGCGGTGCGCGCGGCCGGCATCGACTGCTTCGGGCCGAGCGCGCAGGCTGCCGCGCTCGAGGGCTCCAAGGCGTTCGCCAAGGACGTCATGGCCGCCGCGTCGGTCCCGACCGCGCTCGCGCACGTCTGCACCGACATCGACCAGGTCGCCGACGCGCTCGACGCGTTCGGTGCCCCCTACGTCGTCAAGGACGACGGGCTGGCCGCGGGCAAGGGCGTCGTCGTGACCGACGACCGGCAGGAGGCGCTCGAGCACGCGCAGGCCTGCTTCGCGACGCCCCGCCCCGGCGCGGGGGACCCGGTCGTGGTCATCGAGGAGTACCTCGACGGTCCCGAGGTCTCGCTCTTCTGCCTGTCCGACGGCACGAGCGTCGTCCCTCTGGCCCCCGCACAGGACTTCAAGCGCGCGTTCGACGGCGACGCCGGTCCCAACACGGGAGGCATGGGCGCCTACAGCCCGCTGCCGTGGGCCCCGGAAGGTCTGACCGAGGAGGTCGTGACCCGGGTCGCGCAGCCCACGATCGACGAGATGGCGCGCCGCGGCACGCCGTTCGCCGGCGTCCTCTACGTGGGCCTTGCGCTCACGAGCCGCGGCACCCGCGTGGTCGAGTTCAACGCGCGCTTCGGTGACCCGGAGACGCAGGTCGTCCTGGCCCGCCTCACGACCCCGCTCTCCGCGGTGCTGCGCGCAGCGGCTCGCGGCGAGCTCGCGGACTTCCCGCGCCTGCGCTGGTCCGACGACGCCGCGGTCACCGTGGTCGTCGCCGCCAACGGCTACCCCTCCACCGTCCGCAGCGGCGACCCGATCACGGGCATCGACCGTGCCGAGGCGGTCGAGGGCGTGCACGTCCTGCACGCGGGCACGGCGCTCGACGAGGGCACGCTGCGCAGCGCGGGCGGCCGCGTGCTGTCGGTCGTCGCACGCGGCGAGGACCTCGCGCAGGCGCGTCGTCGGGTGTACGCGGGCGTCGACCAGGTCGTCCTGCCCGGCTCGCACCACCGGACCGACATCGCGGAGAAGGCTGCGCGGGGCTGACCGTGCGCCGCTGACGGCCCATGGGGCCGCGCGCGTGAGGCGGACCGGTGGATGAGGAA
>NZ_JBHUAD010000136.1:0-10678 GCF_042789955.1 Oerskovia sp. NPDC056781 | reverse complement strand
GGCCACCTCTCCGTCGTGAGGTGGCCGCCCGGGGCGCGCGGCGCCGTCGGGCAGGGGCTACTCCGGGAGACCCGAGACGCCCGTCAGCTCGTTGGGGACGACGTCGAGCGTGGTGCTCGCGTAGACCTCGCCGGACTCGACGTCGACCGCGTGCACGGCCTTGGCGGCAGGGTCGGTCACGTATGCGGTGTGGTCGAGCACGAAGAGCGTGGGGCGCGGGGCCTGCCACTCGTCGGGCTCGGTCCAGGCTCCGGTCACGGGGATCGTGCTGGTGATCGTGCCCGTGGCGGGGTCGATGACGCGCAGCGCCCCGTCGGTCCCGAGGACCAGGGCCTCGCCGTGCGGGCCGCGGCCGAGCGAGCGGAACGAGTAGCTCGCGCCCGTCTCGACCAGGGCGATCTGCTTGCTCACGGTGTCGACGAGCGAGACGCGCGTGGGGCGTTCCAGCTCGGCGTCGGGGTCGGTCTTGTAGTCGCCCAGGACGACCGCGGACTCCTCGGACCCGGCCTGGTTGCCGATGCGGCCGTACGCGTCGGCCGACGGGATCTTGGTCAGCTCGCCGCCCGCGTAGACGACCACGCCGTCCTCGCAGCCCACGACCACGGCCTCGTCGGACGCGACGGCCTCGCCGTGCACCCCCGGGCAGGCGTCGGTGCGCGCGATCTCGTGGTGGCCGCTGTCGAGGACGACGACGCTCGACCGGGCGTCCTCGTTGCCGTCGGTGACCAGCAGGTTCCCGTTCTCGAGCTCGACCGCGACGCCGTGGTGCGGCGACGGGGTCGTGTACGTGGTGGTCTTCGGCGTGCCGTCGGCGAGGTCGTGCGGGTCGAACGACTCGACGAGCCCCGAGCCGTCGTTGAACAGGACCGTGCGGCCCGCGTGGCGGACCACGTGCCCGGGGTGGTTCGCGGCGAACTCGACCTTCGTGAAGGCCGGGTCGGACGTGTAGAAGTGCGAGTGGTTGCCGTGGGGCTCGCCCCACGTGCCGAGGTCGAGGACCCGGAACGCGTCGCCCGCGGAGACGATCACGTGGCGCTCGTCGCCCGCGGGGTTGAGGCGCGTGAAGCCGTCGACAGGGAGGTCGGCGACCTGTTCGAGGCTCGTGCCGTCGAGCACGACGACGCCTCCGTCGTAGGTCAGTGCGATGCGCGGGGTGTCGGTCGCGGCCTCGGTCCCGTGGCCGCCGTCCTCGTGCTCGTGGTCGTGCTCGTGGTCGTGCTCTGCCGCGTCGGAGGTCGCAGGGGAGCCCTCGCCCGTGGCACAGCCGGCGAGGACGGCGGCGGGCAGGGCGAGGGCGATCCCCAGGGCGAGGCTGCGGTGTCTGGTGCTTGTCATGGCGTCACGGGACCCCGGCGGGTCCCACCGTCCTTCCGGTAGGTGGAGGGGTTCCGACGCAGGAGCGCCGGACCTCGCACACCGTAGCAGAGAATGAGAACCACTCTCATTATCAATCGCGGTACGTACGTGGACCTACGCGTCGCGCACCAGGAACCGCCACGAGCCCACGCCGCCGACCACCACCACCCACGCGAGCGCGACGAGCGTCGCCGTCGGCCCGTCGAGCGCGCCCGGACCCGCGTCGAACCAGGCCGCCGCGGCGCGGTCGGGCAACCAGCGTGCGTGCTCGGTCGTGCCCGCGAGCAGCGGGGACACGACGAGCACGAGCGCGAGGACACCGACGAGTGCGGGCACGAGGTGGCGCACGACCAATGCCACGGCGTGCGAGAACACCCCGATCAGGACGAGGTAGGCCGCGGCCCCCAGGAGCGCACCCGCTCCGGCGCCGTCCGGCGAGGCGGGTGCGCCGAGCAGGTGCTGCGTGACCGCGGCCGCGGCCGCGCACGCGCCGAGCGTCGAGATCGCCGCCATCGCGACGACACCGGTCACCGCGATGCTCTTGCCCGCGACGAGCAGGCCCCGACGCGGCACGGCGGCCAGCGTCGTGGCGACCTGGCGACCGGCGTGCTCCTGGGAGACCGCCAGCACCCCGACCAGCACGAGACCCGCCACGACGAACGGCACCGTCCGGAGCGTGACGTCGACCGCCGAGGTGGGAAGGCCTTGGTCGGCGGCCGTGCCCGCCTGCGCGGCGGCGATCAGGGCGCCGACGACGACGGTCCCCACGACGGCGAGGACCGTGACGGGCAGAGTGCGCAGCTTGTCGAGCTCCGCGGCGACGACGGACCGCAGCCCCACGGCCCTCACGCGTCCCGCCGGGAGAACACGGTTCCCGCGACCACGAGGAGCGCCAGGGCCCACCCGGTCATGACGAGCGCACCGGGTCCGGCGGCCAGCCCACCGGCGACCGTGTCGACGTCCCCGAAGAGCCTGCGCCCCGCCATGTCCGGGAGCCAGTGCGCGACCGGGGTGAGCATCGTGAGCAGGAGCGACACCGACACCAGGGAGCTGTTGACCACGAGCACGAGGAGCGGGACGACCCCGCTGCGCGTGAAGACCGTGACGGCCAGGGCGAGGAGCGCGGTGAGGGTCCAGTAGAGGGCCGCGCCGAGGCAGCGCCGGACGGCCTCGTCGGCGGGGACCGTCGAGGTCGCGGCGTCGCCGATGAGCGCCTCGGCGAGGGTGACGCTCGCCGGGATCGCCACCGCCGCGGTCGCGAGCACGAGCAGGACGACCGCGGCGGCCTTCGCGACCAGGACGCCCACGCGGCGCGGGACCGCGGCGAGCGTCGTGCCGATCTGCCGCCCGCCCCCGGCGTCGGGGCTGTTCGCGGTGAACTCGCTGCTCATCGCGACCACGCCGATCACGACCGCCCCCACGGTGCCGATCGGCATGGACGCGAACGCGGTGTCGAACGCGGAACCGTAGCCCGTGTCCTCGGGACGCCCGGCGAGGAGCGCGTCGCGGACGCCGACCGCGTTGAGCAGGGTCAGCGCGGTCGCCCCGAGGACGGCGACCGCCGCCCCGGTCCACACCGCGGGGAGCGCCGAGAGCTTCTGCAGCTCCGCGGCGAACACGTTCCACGTCCTCATCGGACCGTCTCCCGGCCGTCGCTCGTGAGCGCGAAGAACGCGTCCTCGAGGGTGTCGTGGCGGCGGGTCACGTCGTCGAGGATCCCGTCCGCGACGACCCGCCCGCCCGCGATGATCACGAGGTCGTCGGCGATGTCGGCGACCTCGCCCATGAAGTGGCTCGACAGCAGGACCGTGCCGCCCGCGTCCGCGTGCGCGCGGAGCAGGCCACGGATCCACCGGATTCCCTCCGGGTCGAGCCCGTTGACGGGTTCGTCGAGGACCAGGGCCTCGGGCTCGCCCAGCAGAGCGCACGCGAGCCCCAGGCGCTGCCCCATCCCCAGGGAGTAGCGCCCCACACGCGTCCGTGCCGACGTCGTGAGCCCGACCTGCTCGAGCACGTGGTCGACCCGCCGCTGGGGGATCCCGTTGCTGCGCGCGACCCAGGAGAGGTGGTTGCGGGCCGTGCGCGAGCGGTGCGCCCCCGAGCCGTCGAGCATCGACCCGAGAGTGCGCAGCGGGTCGCGCAGGGACCGGTAGGACTGACCCGCGACGAGGGCGCGCCCCTCGTCGGCCCGGTCCAGGCCGAGGAGGACGCGCAGGGTGGACGACTTGCCGGCGCCGTTCGGCCCGAGGAACGCGGTCACCCGGCCCGGTCGGGCCTCGAAGCCGACGTGGTCGAGGACGGTGCGGGAGCCGTGGCGCTTGACGAGGTGCTCGATGGTCAACATGCCCACAGTCCAGCCGCTGCGGGTCCGCAGGTCATCGGGCCAGGGGTCGGACCTGGGGCTCGGCGTCCGACCCCGGTCCCTCGGACCGTGGTCCGATGTGCGCGCCGCGGCGGATCCCTAGACTCCGGGGGTGGAGACGACCGCCCGACCCGTGCTGCGATCTCGCGTGTGGCCCCTCGCCGGTGGCCTCGTGGGCGCCCTCGTCCTCGTGCTCGCGACCCTCGGCGTCGATCGCCCCGTGACGGCCCTCGTCGTCCTGCTCGTCGCGACGGCCGGCACGGCAGGCGTCCTGGCCTGGGCCCTGGTCCGGTCCCGGCGCGAGCGCCACGCGTACGAGGAGGACCTGACGGCCTGGGCGGCGGAACGGGCCGCGCAGGCCGAGCGCCTGCGCATCGCCCGTGACCTGCACGACCTCGCCTCGCACGGCCTGGGTCTCATCACGGTGCGTGCCGCGGCGGCGCGCACCGTGTCCGGGCCCGACGGCGAGGCCGAGCGGGCCCGCGCCCTCGCCGACATCGAGCGCGCGGGGCGGGACGCGACCACGGAGCTGCGCAGGATGCTCACGGTCCTGCGCAGCCCGGGAGACGACGCCCCGCTGCGTCCCGCGGAGACGCTCGACGACGTCCCGCAGATCGTCGAGAGCGCCCGGTCCGCGGGCCTGGACGTCGCGCTCGACGCCGAGGACCACACGGTGTCGGCCGGGGTGGGGCTCGGCGCGTGCGCGGTCGTCCGTGAGGCCCTCGCGAACGTCCTGCGGCACGCAGGCCCGACCCGGGCCCAGGTCGTCCTCCGCCGCGACGTCGCGGGGCTGCGGCTGGTCGTCGAGGACGAGGGGCCCGTCGCCGGGTGGGTGCCTCATCCTGGGGCAGGGGTCGGGCTCGCGGGCCTGCGCGAGCGGGTCGTGGCGCTCGGCGGCTCCCTCGCCTCGGGCCCCTGCGGGCGCGGGTTCCGTGTCGAGGCCGTGCTGCCGGACGGTGGGCGGTCGTGACGACGTCGGGCTCCGCGACCACCGTGGCGCCGGTGCGGGTGCTCGTCGTGGACGACCAGCCGCTGATCCGCCACAGCCTGCGGATCGTGGTCGACGGTGCGGGCGACCTGCTGGTCGTGGGCGAGGCGAGCTCAGGTGAGGCCGCGGTCGAGACCGCTCGCCGGACCCGCCCCGACGTCGTCCTGATGGACGTCCGCATGCCCGGCGGCGACGGGATCGACGCCACGCGCCGGATCGTGGCGGACCCCGACCTCGCGACGACCCGCGTCCTCGTGCTCAGCATGTTCGAGCTCGACGAGTACGTCCACGGCGCCCTGCGCGCGGGGGCGAGCGGCTTCCTGCTCAAGGACGCGGAGCCCGCGAGCCTCATCGACGCCGTACGGCGTACGCACGCGGGCGAGTCGTTGTTCGCCCCGGCCATCCTCACCCGGATCGTCACGCACTACCTCGACGGCGGGCCGTCGCGCGAGGCGGTCGCCCCGACGGCCCTCACGAGCCGGGAGGTCGAGGTGCTCGCGCTCGTGGGCCGCGGGCTGTCCAACCAGGAGATCGCGCAGCGGCTGACGATCTCCATGGGGACCGTCAAGACCCACGTCGGCAACCTGCTCGCCAAGCTCGGCGCCCGTGACCGGGCCCAGCTCGTCATCGCGGCGTTCGACCACGGGCTCGTGACCGCGGGGCGCCCGACGCCGGGCGGCACGCTCAGGCGGTGACCTCGACCGACTGCCGGGTGCCCCACGAGACGTTGCCGACCGTCGCCATGGCGTACCAGCGCATGACGCGCAGGACCGTGAGGTACCAGAGCCCGACGAGCGGGGCGCAGGCGAACACCGTGACCCGCTGCGCGGTCGTCTGGTCGCTGCGGCGCAGCGTCAGGTACGGCGCCGCGACGACGAGCTGGACGGTGCCGACGATGACGGCGCCCATGGCCAGGGCGGCGGGGTGCAGGAGCGCACCCGACACGACGAGTGCGACGAGCGCCATGGTGGCCACCGAGTACTGGACCCAGCGCACCAGGTGGTACCAGTAGGCGAACCGGTCGGTGGGGAGGCTGCGGAAACGGGTGCCCGAGCGCAGGAAGGAACCGCGCATCCAGCGCAGCTGCTGCCGGCGGTGCCCGTCGAACGTCGAGGGCATGTTCGTGAACGCGAAGGCGCTGGGCTGGTGGACGGTGCGTCCGCGCTGCTGGGCGAACAGGGTCAGCAGGCTGTCGTCGGACGTGTGGACCGGCCGGCCGCGAAAGGTCTCGGCGAGGTAGTGCTCGACGTTGTCCCACAGGACTGCCGCACGATAGGTGGCGAGCGCCCCGGAGTTGACGAGCACCGAGCCCGTCCGGGACAGCGCGGCACGGTCGACCATCTGCATCGACAGGTACCAGACCTCCTGCATGCGGGTGAGGAGGTTCGTGCGGTAGTTCGTCACCAGGATGGTGCCCGCGACCGACTGGACCTGCGGGTCCTCGAAGGGCTGGAGGGTCTCCTCGATCGCGCGTCGGTCGAGCTGGGTGTCGCTGTCGACCGTGACGTAGAAGTCGGCATAGGGGAACGTCCTGGCGGCGGTGACCTGCGCGCTGCGCTTGCCCCCGTTGGGCTGGCGCTGCCAGGTGCCGGTCACGCCCGCCCCCTCCGCGGCACCGAGGAACCAGTCGCGGACCGCGGCGTAGTCGCCGACGGTCGACCCGTCGTCCACGACGCAGATCGCGGCAGGCAGGTGGGTCTGGCGCAGGAGCGCCTCGAGGTTGGCCCGCAGGGTCTCGTCGTCCTCGTTGAACGCGGGCACCAGGACCGCGACCTCGGCCTGGGCGAGGCGGGCGGCGCCGTCGTCCGTGGCGCGCGAGGGCTTGTCGAACGCCGCGACGGCGAGCTGCCACACGAGCAGCACGATGCCGGCGGCGTAGACCCACAGGACCGGGTTGCCCCCGGTGACGACGGCGGTGAGCCGGTAGCCGGCCCAGGCGATCCCGGCTGCGGCTCCGGCGAGCAGGACCCAGGTGGCGCGGCCGGTGACGCGAAAGGCGCTGAGCGGGGGCTGTGCGGACATCGGACTGTCTCCTCGGGCTGGCCGGTCAGAGGGTGGCGGTGACGCCGGGCAGGGTGCCGGTGGTGTCGAGGAAGCGCTGCGCGGTCGGCGCCAGGGCAGGCAGGTCGTACGCGGTGTGGCGCTGGACGAGGACGACGAGGTCGGCGGCGGCGACCGCCGCTGCGAGGTGCTCGTCGTCGACGCGCACGGTGGAGGGCACGTCCCAGGACGTGACGTGCGGGTCGTGGAACTCCACACGGGCGCCCCGGTCGTTCAAGGCCTGCGCGAGGGGGCGCGCGGGGGTCTCCCGGTCGTCGGAGATGTCGGGCTTGTAGGCCACGCCCAGGAGAAGCACGTGCGCGCCGCGCAGCGGCAGGCCGTCGTCGCCGAGCAGGTCCTGGCACCTGCGGGCCACGTACTCGGGCATCGAGGTGTTGATCTCCTGGGCGAGCTCGGCCATGCGCAGCGGCCTGCCCAGGCGCTCGCGGAGGTGGTGACTCAGGTACATGGGGTCGATCGGGATGCAGTGGCCGCCGACCCCGACACCTGGCCGGAAGGCGTGGAAGCCGAACGGCTTGGTCGAGGCGGCCCCGATGACGTCCCACACGTCGATGCCCAGGTCGTGGCACGCCTGCGCGAGCTCGTTGACGAGCGCGATGTTGACCTGGCGGTACGTGTTCTCGAGCAGCTTGGCGGTCTCCGCCTCGCGGGTCGAGGCGACCGGCACGACGCGGTCGACCAGCCGGGAGTAGAGGGCGATCGCGCGCTCGGTGCAGGCGGGCGTCAGGCCGCCGACGACCTTGGGGGTGTTGCGCACACCGAACCGGCCATTGCCCGGGTCGACCCGCTCGGGCGAGAACGCGAGGTGGAAGTCCGTCCCGGGACGCAGGCCCGAGTGCTCGGAGAGCAGCGGCGCGACGATGTCCTCGGTCGTCCCCGGGTAGGTCGTCGACTCGAGCACCACGAGCGTGCCGGGCTGCAGGTTGCGCCCGACGGTCACGACCGCGCTGCGCACCGCGGTGAGGTCCGGTCCGCCGTCGGCCCCCAGGGGGGTGGGGACGCAGATCACGATCGAGCGTGCGGAGCGCAGCACGCTCTCGTCGGTCGCCGCCACGAAGCCGGTGGCGTTCATGGCGGCGACCTGCTCGTCGCTGATGTCGTCGACCGCGGAGCGACCGAGCCGCAGGCCCGCGACGAGATCCCCGCTGATGTCGAACCCGGCGACCGAGAGGCCGGAGACGCTCGCCTCCTGCGCCAGGGGCAGGCCCACGTAGCCGAGGCCGACGACCGCGAGGTCGTGGACCGCGCGTCCCGTCGGACGCGAGGTCGTGGTCGGCCGGCGGCGGGTGATGGTCGGGGCGGTCATGGCGGCTTCTCTCTCTCGGGGTTGTGCTCTCGTTGCTGACTCCTCTAGTATGCACGTATACACGTACACCTACAAGAGGGAAGGAGGGGAGAGATCATGAGCGACGGAATGCCGATGGCCACGACAGGTGGCGTGCTGGTGCTCGCGACGACCGGCGCACAGGCCGGCCTGGGCTGGATGATCGCTGCTGCCGCAGCGCTCGTCGTCGCCGGCGCGGTCATGCTGCGCCTGCGCAGCCGTGCACGCAAGGAGTCCGGCGCACGCTGAGGCGACCCGTGGGGTGGGCTGACGCCGTTCCCCGGCATGCCCCAGGGGCATCTCACAGTCGCGCGCCCGGACGTCGGTGGGGAACCCTGCCGTCGACCGCCTAGTCTCGAGGCGACCCCGAAGGAGGAATCGTGCCGCTGCAACCGCTCGACCGGCCGTTGACCGTGTCCAGTGCTCTCGTCGACGGCGTCTACGAGGTGCTCCTCGACGCCATCGTGTCCGGCGAGCTCGCGCCGGGCGAGGTCGTCAAGGAGTCCGAGGTCGGTACGGTGCTCGGGGTGTCGCGCACCCCGGTGCGCGAGGCCTTCCGGCGCCTCGCCGAGATCGACCTGCTGCGCATCGCGGTCAACCGGGGCAGCCGCGTCACCGAGCTCGACCCCGTGCACCTCGCCGAGGTCGCCCAGGTCCTGGCCGAGCTGTCGGGACTGGCCGCCAGGCTCGCCCTGCCACGGCTCACCGACCAGGACACGGCCTGGATCCAGGACCTCAGCGAGCACCAGCTCCGCGCGGCCCTCAGCGACGGCGCCGAGGAGTACCGGCTCTACGGCATCGAGTTCCTCGACCTGCTCGTCGACCGTGCAGGCAACCACGTGCTCGCCAGGACCGCCGCGTCCTTGCGGCCCCACGTGCACCGCCTGCTCACCCTGCACAACGACCGGCTCCCGCACCTCGAGCTGGCCGAGGACCTCGCAGGCATGGCCACGGCCGTCCGCGAGGACGACGCCGAGCTCCTGCAGGCGACCGTGCGCGCCTACTACCGGCTCACCGTCGAGCACCTCCTCGACGCCGGGCGCGCGGGAGGTCACCTGAGCCTGCTCGCCTGACCGGGAGCGCCCGACGACGCACCCCCGTCACGTGGTCGTCGTCGGTTCGGGGTCCTCACGGCGCACCGGGACCTCGCCGTCGGCCAGGTCGGTCGCCGCTGCGCTCGCCGACCCGCCCCGCCCGAGCTGGACCAGCCGGACCACCGCCCCGACGAGCAGCACCACGAGCGCGACGTTGCGGACGGCCGCGAGGAGGACGATCCACGGCGTGCCGACCATGAACTCCCAGTACGCGATCGGGTAGAGCACCTGCGTCAGCGCTGCGGTTCCCAGGACGGCGAGGGCGGGGGGCGACCAGACCGACCGTGCGCCCGGCCCGGCGAGCGCGATCGCGACGGCGACCGGCGGCCCGATCCACGCGACGAACTGCGGCGAACCCACCTTGTTGAACACGATGAGGCTCAGCAGCAGCGCCGTCACCGCGAAGAGGAACACGTCGGTACGGACCTCGGGACGGCGGCGGACGGCCCACCAGGAGGTCGCGGCGATCGCGACGACGGCCAGGGGCAGCAGCACGTCCAGCAGCCGACCGGTCGTGGTCGTGCCGGGGCCGAGGATCTCCAGGGTGCGGATGTCGGGGTTCATCCAGACCCGCCAGCGCGGGTCGATGAGCCGCAGGACGCTGAACGGGGTGGCGAAGACCGACTCGGACTGCAGGCCGCGCGAGTCCTGCGTGCCGAACACCCCGAGGACCCGGGCGCCCGAGCCGCCCGCGAGGGCGAGCGCGACGACCACGACGCTGACCGCCGCACCCGGCAGGACGACGGTGCGCCACGGGCGCCTCGCTGTCGTCAGGAGTGCGACGACCACGGCTCCCGGTGCGATCTTGACCCAGGCGCCGAACGTCGCGATCGCCGTCGCGACGGCGGGTCGGCGGACCGCGACCGCGAGCGAGACGACCAGCAGCGCCCCGGCCACGCCGTCGAGGCGTCCCAGGAAAATCGGCCCGAGCGCGACGAGGAACAGCAGCCACCACCAGGCCGCGACCCGGCCGCGACCGGGCAGGCGCGCGAGGAACCAGAGGGCGACCGCGTCGAGCACGACGATCAGGGCCAGGAACTGTGCGTAGTACGCCTCGAACGAGGTTCCGACGACGGCGGGGGCGGCGACCGGCAGCAGGGCCCCCACGGGGTAGACCCAGTCGTAGTCGAGCACGGGCCAGATCCCGCGGTCCCAGCCGGCGCGGGCCCAGTACCAGTAGAGCTGGACGTCGCCCGAGATCCGGTAACCCCAGGTCAGGGCGTCGACGATCAGCCAGGCGTGCACGAGCACGAAGCCCGCGACCAGGGCCCAGGGGGAGCGCAGCGCCCAGGCGAGGAACCGGCGTCCGGTCGAGGCGGGCCGGGCGGCGGTGGTCTCGGGCACGGGCTCATCGTCGCACGACGGCGCCACGCACGTCGGGCGAGGGGCGCACCGTGGACGGGGGCGCCGTCGGGCACGAAGAAGCGGCCCGCCCGGACGAGAGGAGGCCCGGGCGGACCGCTGGTCGCGCGGTGAGGCAGCACCGCGCGACG
>NZ_JBHUAD010000135.1:0-10785 GCF_042789955.1 Oerskovia sp. NPDC056781 | reverse complement strand
CAGCCGAGTCATGCACTCAGCGGAGGATCGTCGCGTCAGCCGCAGCTCGACGCGTCGTAGGCCGTCTCGACCACGACCTCCTTGTCCCCGGCGCTCGCCGTCACGGTCGCGGTCCCGGCCTCGACCGAGGTCGAGCGGGTCGCGAACGTCTGCTGAGCCGACTTGCCCGGCAGGACGCCGGTCATGGTCTTCTTGCCGAACGGCGTGCTGAGCACGACGTCGACCGGCACCGTGTCGTCGTTGACGGCACGGACGGTGAGCGTGACCTTGCCCGCCACGCACTTGGGCTGGACGGTCACCGACACCGCGAGCTCGGGCTCAGGCTCGGCCGTCAGGTCCTTGACGCGGATGTTGCGGTAGGAGACCGTCTCACCGGCGCCGTGGTTCTGGATGCCGATGAACCCGCTCGACAGGTCGCGCGCCGGGTCGGTGCTCGTGAAGTCGTTGACGAGCACGTCGTTGAGGTAGATCCGGATACGGTCCCCCTCGACACGGATGTCGTACGCGTTCCACTGCCCGACGGGCTTGAGTGCTGCGGTCACCGCTGCCGCGTCGGCACCCTGGAACGTGTAGATCGCGCCCGTGGTGCGGTCCGCGGCGTCGCTCGCGTCGATCTGGATCTCGTAACCCTTGTTGACCGCGACCCAGGGGTCGTTGCCGGGGTTCGGGAATCCGACGAACACTCCGCCGTTGTCGTCCTTGACGAGCTTCCAGTCGAGCTTGAGCGAGTACTTCTCGAGCTCCTCGGCCGTGTACCAGAGCAGCCCCATGCCGCCGTTGGTGCGGATCGAGCAGTCGTCCTGACGACCGAACGTCCCGGAGCCGGCGAGCTTCCAGTCGGCCAGGCTCGCGAGGGTGCCGTCGAAGATGCCGCGGTAGCCGTCCTCGACCTCCGCCGGGGAGCAGATGTCGGGGTTCTGCCCGATCGACAGCACGTCGAGGTTCACGTTGCCCTGGTCCCCCTGGTCGTACTTGAGGGTGATCGTGTTGTGGCCCGCCACGAGCGCGACCTCACGGGTGATCGTGTCCCACACCTTCCAGTCGCCGGTCGTGGGCAGAGTCCACGGGCCGACCTTCTGGCCGTTGACGTAGAGCGAGACGTTCTTGGCGCGCAGCTCGGTGTACGGGTGGATGCCGTTCGCGTAGCGCAGGTTGAGCGGGTAGGTGCCCGCCTCGGGAACCGTCACCGCGAAGGTGCGGCCGGAGCCGACGTTCTGCATCCCGGCGGCGAAGCCCGTGCCGGAGTAGTTGCTGTGGTCGGAGCCGAGGCTCGAGCCGCCGAGGGGCTGCGCCTCCTCGGCCTCGTACCAGCCGCGGTCCGCCGGGGCGACGTAGCCCGGGAGCGAGTTGAGCGTGTACCAGGCCTCGGTGCTCAGCAGCTCGGCGCCCTCGTTCGAGGCGAACGGGCGCGGGGAGCGCAGGTGCACGACGTGGCCGGGCTTGAGGCCGTCGACCTTCAGCGTGACCGTGGTGCGGTCCTCGGAGACGGTGGCGTCCGTGACGAACAGCGGTGTCTCGTCGACCTTGGGTCCGCCGTACTGCTGGGTCGGCACGTAGCGCCACTGCGTGAGGCGGTAGGCGTCGGCCAGCTTCGCGACGACGGCGTCGGACACCGGGTCGGTGTACTCGATCTCGAACCCGCCCTCGACGACGCGCATCTCCTTCATGTCGAAGGAGTCCTCGTTCACCGTGGTGAGCTTCTGCAGGCCGAACCGCAGCTTGCCGGACTCGCCCCAGTTGCCGCCCTCGCCCGTACCGCCGACGTACAGCGCGCCGTCGGGGCCGGTGATGACCCGGTTGGCCCCGACCTCGAGGCCCGCGGTGTGACGGAAGACCGCACCCTGGAACTCGCCGTCGACCTTCTCGAGGAACGCGCGCTGGAGACCGCCGTACGTGACGTCGCCGAGGAGCATCTGGCCGGCGAACTCGCCGTCCTGCACGAGGATCGGGTTGCCCGGCGAGTTGGCGATCTCGTTCTGCGGGAGCCACAGCGCGGGCTGGGACACGGGGTTCGCGTCGAACGGCCCGGCCGGGGTGGTGAAGTGGTTGAAGAACTTGTCCTGCTCGATGTGCACGAGCTTGTTCGCGGGCAGCCACGCGCCCTGGTTGTCCGTCCCGAAGATCTCGCCCTCGGGGCCGAAGCCGATGCCGTTCGGGGTGCGCAGGCCACCCGCGACGTAGGTGACCTCGCCCGTCGCGCGGTCGATCTTGATCGACGTGCCACGGTTGGCGGCAGGCTGCGGGGTGGTCGTCGCACCGCCGTTGTCGATCGCGACGGAGAGGTTGACGTAGAAGTAGTTCTCGTCGTGGATCAGGCCGAACGCGAACTCGTGGAAGTTGCCGCCGTCGGGCCACCCGGCGATCTTCGTGTGCGTGTCGTAGAAGCCGTCGCCGTCCGGGTCGGTGAGCTGCGTGAGCTGGTACCGCTCGGAGACGAAGATCGAGTCCTCGATGACCTCGATGCCCATCGGGTTGAGCAGCTTGTCCGCGACCTTCGTGACGGTGACGTCCTCGGGTCCGGTCGCGTCGATCACGCCGTCGAGGAGGTACACCTCACCGGTCGTCGGGTCGGGTCGCCAGCCGCCGGAGCTCACGTCGCCCGTGGTCACGACGGCCAGCTTCTCGTCCGGGGTGAACGCGAGGCCCGACACCTTGGGCTCGAAGCCCGCGGGGCGCAGGTCGACGAGCTCGTAGTTCGGGTTGACCGTGTCCAGGCGCAGACCGTCGCCCGAGGTGTCCGTGGCGCCCTCGCAGTACTTGTTGCCGGGCGCGGTGACCCGCACGACGTTCGCCTCGGTGCTCAGGGCCGACGTCGGGACGACCTGGAACGTCGAGGACCCCGGGGTCTTCCACGCGAGCGTCAGGCGCTGCTTGTCGGTGCCCTCGTAGTACTCGACCCGCAGGTCGTGCGCCCCCGCGGTGAGGGTGATTGCCCCCTCGACCGAGGTCGAGTCGTTCGGGCCGTCGTTCTCGAGGAGGAGCTGGTCGTCCAGGTAGACGAGCGCGCCGTCGTCGTTGGTCACGCGGAACGTGTACTCGCCCTCGGTGGGGACCGTGAGCGTCGCGAGCGCGTGCGTGATGAAGCGGTCGGAGGCGCCGAACTGCTCGGGCGTGCTCCAGTCGATCGTCGGCATGAGCTTGTCGACGTTGGGCGTGGTCCCCGACTTGAGGGTGCACACGGACCCGGGATCCTGGGCGAGCTGGAAGGTGCGCAGCGTGACGCCCGGCTCCATCTCGGTGTCGGCCGCCTGGGCCGACGGGAGTGCCCCGGCGAAGGCGAGGGGGACGAGCAGAGAGGCTCCGAGCAGGCCTGAGAGGCCTCTTCGATGGCGCATTGAGGTTCGCACGAGTGTTCTTCCTCCTTGAAGACGGGTCGGCAGTGACCACGTCGGAGCCTAAGGAGGCTTTTGCTTGCTGTCAACCAAAAGTCGCATGTCAGTCAACAGATTCCGCGACCGCCCCGGGCGCGCGGGACGCCGTGTCCCGACCGGTGGCGGCACGGAGAGCGCCGCGTCCGGCCCCGCGGGACGACCGGCGGGGCCGGGCAAGTCGTCACCGAGGCCGCGTTCAGCGCGGGTCGCGGCTCGCGTCGTGGTGGATCGCGACGAAGACCGACCACGGCTCACCACCCGCCGCCGGTTCGCGCTGCCGGAAGTCCTCGAGGACCTCGTTGAGGCGCTGCGACAGCTCCTCACGCCCGGCGGCGTCGAGCCGCAGGCCGAGCCTGCCCATGTCGACGGTCGCAGGATCGGCCGCCGCCAGCTCCTCCAGGAACGCGTCGAGCAGGACCCGGTGACCCCCCGGTCCCAGGTCCGCGGTCCAGGACTTGCCCGTCGCGCGGTACGGGACCTCCCTCGCTCCCCTCGCGCCCACACGGTCGGGCTGCGCCGCCAGGAACCCGCGGGCCACGAGCGTCCTGACGTGATGGAGCGTCGTGGCCGGGTTCTTCCCGAGCGCCTGGGCGATCTCCTTGTTGGTCCGCGCCTCGTCGAGGCAGATGCGCAGGATCCGCACCCGGAGGCTCGACGCGAGGGCGCGTGCGTCGGCGTCCCGCTCGGCGTCCGAACCGCCGGTCGTGGGCAGCTCGGCGGTCGGCGCATGGACGCCGGCGCCTCGGGCGGGGGGCCGTGCGGGCGAGGGCTGCGCGGGCGAGGCCGTGCGGTCGGAGGTCACCCCCACAGGCTAACTGATTGACATTCCTCAATCACTTGCCTCAGGCTGACCCCATGACGTCCGACGAGCCTGCGGTGAGCACAGCCGCTCCCCCGCGCAGCCTGGTCCATCACCGCGACTTCCGGCACCTGTGGGGCGGTGACGCGCTGGGCCAGCTCGGTGCCCAGCTCACGGGCTTCGTCCTGCCGATCTTCGCCGTGTCCCACCTGCACGCGACCGAGTGGCAGATGGGCGCCCTCAACGCCGCCGAGACCGCGGCCTTCCTCCTGCTCAGCCTGCCCGCAGGGGCCTGGGTCGACCGGATGCGCAAGCGCCGGGTGCTCGTCGCCGCAGACCTCGCACGCGCCGCGGTCCTGTCGGTCGTGGTCGTCGCCGCCCTGACCGGCCACGCGAGCATGGGCCTGCTCATCGGCGCGGCCGTCGTCATCAGCACGTTCAGCCTCTTCTTCGACGTCGCGCACCAGAGCTACGTCCCCGGGCTCGTCGGGCTCGACCACGTCGTCGAAGGAAACTCCAAGCTCCAGGCGACCCAGTCCGTCGCGATGATCGCCGGGCCCGCGATCGGCGGCGTCGCGCTGCGCGTCCTGTCCGCACCCCTCGTCATGGTCGCGACCGTCGGCACCTACCTCGCGAGCGCCCTCGCCGTCTCACGGATCCGCCACCACGAGGATCTCCCCGACCCGGCGGCGCGACGCCCCCTGCGCACCGAGATCGCCGAAGGGCTCCGCTTCGTCGCGAGCGAGCCCCTGCTCCGCCGCATCCTCGCGTGCACGTCGCTCAGCAACCTGGGTGGCGCGATCGGCAACGCGGTCGTGGTGATCTTCGCGCTGCGAACGCTCGACGTCGGGACGGCGACCTACGGCGTCGTGCTGTCGGCGAGCGCGGCCGGCGGCCTGCTCGGCGCGGTCCTGGCCGACCGGGCGGCGCGGTGGGTCGGCCCGGCGCGGATCATCCCCGTCGCGGCCGTCTCCTCGGGCATCGCCTACGCGATCACACCTGCGGCGGCCTGGGTCGCGACCACGGGCGCCGCGGACGCTCTGGTGCCGGCCGTGCTCGTCGCCGGGGGCTTCGTGTTCAACCTCGCGGTCGTCGTCTACAACGTCGCGCAGGTGAGCTTCCGCCAGCGGCTCTGCCCGCCCGCGCTGCTGGGGCGCATGAACGCCTCGGCCCGGTTCCTCGTGTGGGGCCCCATCCCGCTCGGCGGCCTGCTCGGTGGGTGGATCGGGACCGTGTGGGGCGTCGCGCCCGCACTGTGGGTCGGGGCGCTCGTCATGTCGCTCGGGGCGCTGCCCGTGCTGCTGTCACCACTGTCCCGCATGACCGGGCTGCCCGTCCCGGCCCGCGACTGACGCCTGGCACCGGGCACGAGGCGCGGCGGACACCCTGGCCCCGCGCACCGAAGACAGGGCGTCCCGTCTAGAGGTCGTACGTCGCGACCAGCGCGGCATGGTCGCTCCAGCGGCTCTCGTAGTCGTCGGCGCGGTCGACCTCGACCTTGACCGCGCGCTCGGCGAGCGCGGGCGTCGCGAGCTGGTAGTCGATGCGCCAGCCCGAGTCGTTGACGAACGCCTGCCCGCGCCACGACCACCAGGTGAACGGCCCGGGGCCCTCGCCGCCGTGCTTGCGGCCGAGGTCCACCCAGCCGAGCTCGTCGAACCAGGTGTCGAGGTAGGCACGCTCCTCGGGGAGGAAGCCTGCCGACTTCTGGTTGCCCTTCCAGTTCTTGATGTCGACGTTCTTGTGCGCGATGTTCACGTCGCCCGCGACGACCGCGAGGCCGCCCGCGGCCGAGAGCTCGCGCAGGCGCTCGGTGACCTTCTCGAGGTAGGCGTACTTCTCGTCCATCTTGGGCGTGCCCGCGGTGCCCGAGTGGATGTACGTCGAGACGACCGTGAGCCTCTCACCCGACGGCAGCTCGAGGTCGGCCTCGACCCAGCGCCCCGTGTCGACCGGGGGCTCCGGCTCGCCCTTGCCCAGCCCGACGCGCACCGCTGTCACGGGAAGCCGCGACGCGACCGCGACCCCGGCCCTGCCCTTGATGTCGCACGCCTGGTGCGCGATGTGCCACCCCTCGCCGACGAGCTCGTTCAGGATCTCGTCCGGAGCGCGGACCTCCTGCAGGAGCATGACGTCCGGGGTGCGCGACGCGACCCAGGCGTCCATCCCCCGGCGGTAGGCGGCGCGGATCCCGTTGACATTGGCTGTAGCGATCGTGAGCACCTCGACATCAAACCCCACGCCACCCACACGGGCGAAAACCGCGCGGCGAGACGCTGGTCACGGCCTGCCGCAGACGGTCCGCAGCCGCAGCACAGCCGTCAGAGCGAGCGAGGCCCCCGCATCACGCTGGTTCTGACACGTCCACGGGCAGCACCGCCTCGTGGAACCTCCCTGCGAGCAGCACCGTCGCGAGCGCGAGCACGGCCAGCACCCCGAAACCTGCGCGCAGAGCGTCGGTGGTCGCGAACACACCCGTCATCGCTCCGCCGAGGACCGCGCCGACGTACGTGAAGACGTTGAGCCGGGCCACCGCGCGGTCGGTCGCGGCCTCGACCGTCGGGAGGTCCGTGCCCGTCCCCCCGGCGCCGTCCGTCGCACCGGCCGCCACGACCGCCCCAGTGACGGCCTCTGCGGCCCGGTCCCCTGCGGCCGAGAACGCCATGGGCGCCACGACGCCGAGCCCCAGGCCGGTCGCGGCGAACCCCAGCACCGCGAGGGGCCACACGGGCGAGACCGCGACGAGCCCGAGCCCCACGACCCCCACGGCGCCGCCGAGCGCCACGACCCGCACACGCCCCCAGCGTTCGACGGCCCGGTCCCCGAGCAACCGCGAGCAGATGAGGGTCGCCTGGTAGGCGCCGAACCCCAGCGGCCCGACGACGGCGCTCGCCCCGAGCACGCCCTGCAGGAACGTCGCACCCCAGCTCGAGACCGCGGAGTCCGCGACGGGGAAGGCCAACATCGCGATGCCCAGCACGATCACGGTCCCGGCGCCCACCATGCCGGTCACGCCACGAGCGCCGCCCGTAGCAGCTCTTGCCCCCGCCTCTCCCGGCCCGGCCACCGCGGACCCGCCGCCCGACCCTGCGGCGGGAGCGACGCCGTCGGGCACCTGGCTCCCGCTCCCCGCCGGAGGAGTCCCGGAGGCCCCCGCGACCGCGACCGCCGCGCTCCGGGAGAGCAGCCCGGCCCGCAGCACGAGCACCGCCACCGCGACCATCCCCGCGACGAGCGCGAGCGACACGGGCAGCGCGAGCCCCAGGGCCGCGGCCCCCGAGACCGCGAGCGACCCCACCACCCCGCCCGCCGCGTTGGCCGCGAAGAACGCAGCGATGAGGCTGCGCCCGTACGCGCGCTGCACGTCGATACCCTGCATGGACGTCGACGCGTCGACCGACCCGAGCGCGAGCCCGTACACCGCGAACGCGAGGAAGAAGGTCACGAGCAGCCCGGCACCCGCGCTCAGCCCGACCGCGAGGATGCCTGCGGCGGCCACGAGGAGACCGCCGGTCACGACGCGCGCCGACCCGAACCGGGCCGCGAGCCACCCGGACAGGGCGCTGCCCGTCGCCGCGCACACGCAGACCCCGAGGATCACGAGCGTGATGACGTCGGGGCCGATGCCGAGGTAGCGCTCGTAGGTCGGGACGTTCGTCAGCATCACGGCGAACCCGAAGCCCTGCGCCGCGTACGCGGCCGTGGCGCTGCGACGGGCGCGCCGGACGGACGAGGGGACGGCGAGAGGCGCAGGGACGAGGGCCGCGATGCCGTCGTCTCCCCCTGCCCGGGACGCGGGGGTCATGGCGGAACACTAGTCCTGCACGGCGCCACCGCACGACAGGACGTCAGGAGACGACCGGACGGGCGCGACCCGCAGGTCACGCCCGTCCCGTCGAGCCCTCCGCGCCGAGCGTCAGCGGGCGACCCCCGCCGCACGCTCGGCCGAGTCCACGACGTTTGCGAGCAGCATCGCGCGGGTCATGGGCCCGACACCGCCGGGGTTGGGCGAGATCCAGCCCGCGACCTCGGCCACGGCCGGGTCGGCGTCGCCCACGACGCGGCTCTTGCCCGTCTCCTGGTCGACCTCGCGCGAGACGCCCACGTCGATCACGACCGCGCCCGGCTTGACCATGTCGCGCGTGATGATGCCCTTGACGCCCGCGGCCGCGACGACGACGTCGGCCCGGCGGACGAGCGAGGCGAGGTCCTGGGTGCCCGTGTGCGTGAGCGTGACGGTCGCGTTGACCGCGCGGCGCGTAAGGAGCAGGCCGATCGAACGGCCCACGGTCACCCCGCGCCCCACGACGACGACCTCCTTGCCCGCGAGCGAGACGCCGTGGCGCTCGATGAGCTCGATGATGCCGCGCGGCGTGCAGGGCAGCGGCGACGTGACGTCCTCGTTGACGCGCAGCACGAGGCGCCCGAGGTTGGTCGGGTGCAGGCCGTCGGCGTCCTTGTCGGGGTCGATGAGCTCGAGCACGCGGTTGGTGTCGATGCCCTTCGGGAGCGGGAGCTGCACGATGTACCCGGTGCACGCGGGGTCCTCGTTGAGGCGGCGGACCGCGGCCTCGATCTCCTCCTGCGTGGCCTCGGCGGGCAGGTCCTCGCGGATCGAGGAGAGCCCGATCTCGGCGCAGTCGCGGTGCTTGCCCGCGACGTACCACTGCGAGCCCGGGTCGTCGCCGACCAGGAGGGTGCCGAGTCCCGGCACGACGCCGTGCTCGGCGAGGGTCACGAGTCGGGTCTTGAGCTCGGCCTTGATGGCGGCGGCGGTGGCCTTGCCGTCCAGGATCTGCGCGGTCATGAGGGCTCCTCGGGGTCTGGCGGGGACGAACAGACCGCTGAGTGCGGAGCACTTGTCGTGGATCGGCCGGATCAACGACAGGTACTCCGCACTCAGCGGGTCATGCGTGAGCTACTGCGACAGTCCCGGGTACAGCGGGAAGTCGGCCGTCAGCTTGCGCACGCGGGCGCTCAGGCCCTCGACGTCCGCGCCGGCACCGGCCTTGAGGGCAGCCGCGATGATCTCGGCGACCTCCGCGAACTCGGCGTCCCCGAAGCCACGGGTCGCGAGCGCGGGCGTGCCGATGCGCAGGCCCGACGTGACGCGCGGGGGGCGCGGGTCGAACGGCACGGCGTTGCGGTTCACCGTGATGCCCACGGTGTGCAGGAGGTCCTCGGCCTGCTGGCCGTCGAGCTCCGAGTGGCGCAGGTCCACGAGGACCAGGTGCACGTCGGTGCCACCCGTGAGGACCGAGACGCCCTTCTCGGCGACGTCGGGCTGGGCCAGGCGGTCCGCGATGATGCTCGCGCCGCGCAGCGTGCGCTCCTGACGGTCCTTGAACTCGTCGGAGCCCGCGATCTTGAACGACACGGCCTTCGCGGCCACGACGTGCATGAGCGGGCCGCCCTGCTGGCCCGGGAACACGGCCGAGTCGATCTTCTTGGCGTACTCCTCCTTGGAGAGGATGAAGCCCGAGCGCGGGCCGCCGATGGTCTTGTGGACCGTCGAGGACACGACGTCGGCGAAGGGCACCGGGGACGGGTGCAGGCCCGCGGCGACGAGGCCCGCGAAGTGCGCCATGTCGACCCAGAGCTTGGCGCCGACCTCGTCCGCGATCTCGCGGAACGCCGCGAAGTCGATGTGGCGCGGGTACGCCGACCAGCCCGCGATGATCACGTCGGGGCGCGTCTCGAGGGCCGTCTTGCGGACCTCGTCCATCTCGATGCGGTACGACTGCGGGTCAACGCCGTACGCCGAGACGTCGTACAGCTTGCCCGAGAAGTTGATCTTCATGCCGTGCGTGAGGTGGCCGCCGTGCGCCAGCTCGAGACCGAGGATCTTGTCGCCCTTGTTGATGAGGGCGTGCAGGACGGCCGCGTTCGCGGTCGCGCCCGAGTGCGGCTGGACGTTCACGTGCTCGGCACCGAACAGCGACTTGGCGCGGGCGATCGCGAGGTTCTCGGCGATGTCGACCTGCTCGCAGCCACCGTAGTAGCGGCGGCCCGGGTAGCCCTCGGCGTACTTGTTCGTGAGGACGGAGCCCTGCGCCTGCAGGACCGCACGCGGCACGAAGTTCTCCGAGGCGATCATCTCGAGGGTGTCGCGCTGACGCGCGAGCTCCCCGTCGAGGACCGCGGCGATCTCCGGGTCCACCTCGAGCAGGGACTGGTTCAGGACGTTCGGCTGAGCGCTCATGCGTCTCCTTGGGTGCGTCTGCGGATGACGGTCTCGCGGGAGGGCGTGCCCCGTCCGGGCACGCTCCCCACAGGGGGCGACCCGGGGCCCAGGCGAACGACCCGTCGTCTACACAGCATGCCGCTCCCCGGTGGTGATCCACCATTCCCGTCCGTCCCGCGGCCTCCCGAGGGGGCGGCGTGCGGGGCGCGGGTGCGCCAGTCGCGACGTGCACGATCCTAGCCCACGTCCGCGCGCCGCGGCAGTGGCGGACGTCACGCCGTGTCGGTCCTCCTGCCCGACGGCGCAGCGCACGTCGGGCGGGGGGCGTCACCCTCTGCGGGGCCGGGCGGGGGGCGGGGCGGGGGCGAGCATGGGTGAGCGGCGCCGTCGGACCCTGCACGACGCAGCGGGGTGCGCGCGGCCCCCCACCG
>NZ_JBHUAD010000134.1:0-10802 GCF_042789955.1 Oerskovia sp. NPDC056781 | reverse complement strand
GTGCGAGAGCACCGGGCCCGTCGTGCTGTCCGGGCCCGTCGGTGGCCGGGCCCGTCGGTGGCCGGGGCCGGGGCCGGGGCCGGGGCCGGGGCCTTCACGACGAAGCCCTCAGGCGGCCGCCCCCGGGGCGCCGTCGGCGGCGACCATCTCCACACTCCGTTCCCACAGGTCGGCCGCGAGCCGTGGGTCGCTCACGAGCGGGTGGGTCGTCGCGACCTTGCGCTTGACGTAGTAGCTCCCCGGCTGCCAGTCGACGCCCGGGGTCGTCGTCGCGAGCCACACGAGCGTGTCGGCGCCCTTGGCCGACGACGTGAGGAAGCGGCTCAGCACCGTCTGGTACATGACGCGCATGCTGCTCGTCGAGGTCGCGGCGAAGTTGGTCGCGACCACGCCCGGGTGGAACGCCGCGGCCGAGATCCCGGCCGCGCGGTACCGACGGTCGAGCTCGCGCGTGAACAGGTTCACGGCGAGCTTCGCGTTGCCGTACGCGGTGTTGGGCGCGTACGACCGCTCGGACTCGAGGTCGTCGACGTGGAAGTCGCTGAACAGCCGGTGCGCGGCGCTGCTCGTGCTGACGACGCTCGCGTGGCTCTCCGCCAACCGGTCGAGAAGCAGCGTCGTGAGGAGGAACGGTGCGAGGTGGTTGACCTGGAACGTCAGCTCGTGGCCGTCCTCGGAGACCTGACGGTCGGCCATGATGCCGCCCGCGTTGTTCGCGAGGACGTCGATCCGCTCGTAGCGGTCGCGCAGCTGCACGGCGAGCGACCGCACCTCGGCGAGGCGCGCGAAGTCGGCCACGAAGAAGTCGGCGCCCAGCTCACGTGCGACCGCCGAGGTCTTCTCGGGCGAGCGCCCCACCACCACGACCTCGTGCCCTTCCTCGGCGAGCGCGCGGGCTGCCGCCGCCCCGATCCCGTCGCTCGCTCCCGTGATGACGATCGTCCTGCGTGCCATGTGCCGTCCCGCCTCGTGTCGTGCCGTCGTGCCCCTCTCGGAGCGTAGACCGCACCCGGGTGCCGGGCAGGATGGCGCGGTCGCCGCACCTCCCCGAGTCCTCGCACGCCGACGCATGCCGACGGTCGCCGCCCGGGCCGGGCTACGCCGTCGGGCCGGTGTCTCGCGTGAAGCGGTCCCGCAGCCCCAGTGCGGTCGAGCGCCAGGCTGCGGCCCGCTTGATCGTCGCGCCCATCTCGCCCTCGTCGACGGGGACGTGCACGACCGGTACGCCGCGCTCGGCCGCGAGCGCGAGCATCGCGTCGGTCGACCCGGGGAACGCGAGCTGCAGCAGGACCGACGTCGTGCTCGCCTGACGCTCGCCCTCGCCGATGCGGCGCTTGTAGAGGATCTCGGTCACGGTCCGCCGCGTGAACGGGGCCGCCTTGGACTCCGCGTCGCGGTCCGGCGCGTCGCCCGTCGTGCCGCCGGACTCCAGGAGGTGAGCGGCGTCGTCGGGCAGGGGGACGACGCTCAGGTACAGCGACACGAGCAGCTCCGAGACCTTGCCCAGGACCCAGCCGCGCCCCGGGACGCGCGGGATCACGCGTAGGTACTGCGCGAAGTTCGCCTCGAGCGCGTCGGCCGACAGGCTCGACCATGCGGGCTGCGTGCGCACCTCGAGGACGCGCTCCCAGACGATCGCGTCGCCGTCGAACCCGACCTCGCGCGGCCCGACGTGCACGGCCCCGAACCGGTCGAGCAGCTCGAGCGGCCTGGTCGCGAAGCGCGGCACCAGCGGGACCTGGCGCACGAGCCCCGCGACCGAGGCGTCCCAGTGGTCGGTGAGCGGCAGGACGGGTCGCGGGTACGCATCCAGGGCGCGGCCGACCCAACCGGTCACCAGGACGTCGAGGCGCGGCCTGCTCTCTGCCCCTTCACGGCCCGACGGCGGAGCGTCGGCCGCGTCGTCGGGGGCGGGATCCGCGGCGGGATCGGCGGTGGGGTCGGAGGTGGCGGCCTCGCCGGGCGCGGCGTCGGGCCGTCGTCGTCCGGGCAGCGTCGCAGGCAGCCGCGGGATGCGGAGCCTGGGTCTCGCAGGAGCCTGGACGGCATCGGGCGCCACGTCGGGCGCCACGTCCGACGGCACGGCGTCCGACGGCACCGCGTGCGCGACGGACGGCTCCGTCGTGGCGTCACGCTCACCACGGGCGGTCCTCACCGGCGGTTCCTGGTCCATGGGCTCCCCTGCGCGTCGACGACCGGGCGCCCCGGGCCGGGCACGGTCAACCCCGGACCCTACCCTCTGCGGGCCGTCGGGTTCCCGGAGGGTGCCCGCCCGTGAACGGTGCGACGCTGGACCGATGAGCGAGGAGCCCGACGCGGCCGGCGATCAGGTGATCGACCGGCTGTTCGTCCTGCCCCTCGACGAGTTCGTCGCCGCACGGAATGCCGCGGCCAAGCAGGCGACCGCCGCCGGGGACGCCGTGGGTGCTGCACGGCTGAGCGCGCTGACCAAGCCGACCGTCGCCGCGTGGGTCGTCAACCAGGTGGCCCGCGCCCACCCCGAGGAGGTCGGGAGCCTCGTCGCGCTCGGCGACGACCTGCGCACCGCGACCGAGGCACGCGACCGGGCGCGGCTGACCGAGCTCGACCGCGACCGCCGACGCCAGGTCGACACGCTGGTCGGGGACGTCTCAGCAGCGGGCGAGGTCCGCGGACGGGCCGTGTCCGGCGAGGTGCTGCGGCGCCTGGGCGAGACGCTCACCGCCGCCGTCATGGACCGTGACGCCGGGGCGCTCGTGCAGGCCGGGCGCCTGACGCAGGCGCTGCAGTACGTCGGGTTCGGGATCGTCGACGAGTCCGGTGAGAGCGCCGACGTCGTGTCGTTGAGCGTGGAGCGAGAGGCCCGGCGCCGCGGAACGGGGGCGCGCTCGCGGGCTGCCGAGCAGCAGACCGAGGAGCCTCGTCCACCCGCGCCCGAGCACTCGGGATCGGATACCGCCCTCGCGGACGCGGAACGTGAGGTCGCCGCGGCGGCCGCGGAGATCGACCGGCTCGAAGGACGCCGCGACCAGGCCGCCGACGTCGTGCGGGAGGCGAGCGACGCCGTCGGGCCGCTGGACGCGCGACTCAGCGCGCTCGACGAGCAGATCGCCCGGCTCACCGCCGAGCGCGAGGACACGCTCGCGGCGCTCGACGAGGCGCGGAGTGCGCTCACCGCGGCCGAGGAGGACCTGGCCGCCGTCGACCGCGACCTCGAGGACGCCGAGGGGAGGGCCGAGGAGGCGAGGCGTCGCCGGCGGGCGGCGCGGACGAAAGGCTGAACCCGGGCGGCGCCATGCCCTTGAGCTTGCTGAGGGATTCGGGCGCGGCGGCCCGTCAGTCTCCCGAGGGCGGGGCCGTGCGCTCGGGGATCTGGACCCTGATCGAGACCTCGTTCTCCCCCGGCTCCGTGGGTGTGGCGGGGTCGGTGGGTGTGGATGTCGGCGACGGCGTGGGTGTCGGTGACGGGGTGACCGGTGGGGTCGTCGGGGACGTCGTCGAGGTGGGTGTCGGCGAGGGCTGCCCCGTCTCCCCGCCCTTGCAGCCTGTGAGCACGGCGACGGACAGCAGGACTGTGGTCGTGATGGCGGCAGTGCGCACTACGGCTCCCCGATGATTTGGTATGTCCGTCCAGGTTAAAAACGATTCGCGCGTCTCGCTCGGCGAGAACTCCCTCGACGCCTCCTATGCGCGGACTTCACCCCGCAGCCCGGACCTGGCACGCTGTCCCCCGTGCCCGGATTCGCCGTGATCGACCTCGAGACCACAGGGTTCTCGCCCCGCCAGCACGACCGCATCGCCGAGGTCGCCGTCGTCCTCACCGACGCCGCCGGCCGCGTCCAGGACGAGTGGTGCACGCTCGTCAACCCCGAGCGCGACCTCGGACCCCAGCACGTGCACGGCATCAGCGCGGCCGACGTCGGGCTCGCGCCCACGTTCGCCGTCGTCGCGCCGCACCTCGCACGGCTCCTCGAAGAGCGCGTGATCGTCGCGCACAACGCGAGCTTCGACACCCGGTTCCTGCGCGCAGAGTTCGGCCGCGTCGGCCTGCCCGTGGGGATCGACCCGCTCGCGTGCCTGTGCACCATGCGCCTCGCCGGGACGTTCCTGCCGTCCGCGCCGCGCGGGCTCGCGATCTGCTGCGAGCTCGCCGGCGTCGTGCACGACGGCGCCCACTCCGCCCTCGGGGACGCCCGCGCCACCGCGGGGCTCCTCGAGCACTACCTCGGGCTCGACGACGCCGACCCGCTCTGGGCCGTCGCGCACGAGGCGTCCGCGATGCACGCGTGGCCGTGGCTGCCCTCTTCCGGGGCGTTCGCCCCCGTGCTGCGCGGCGCGAGCCGACCGACCGGCCACTGGCTGTCCGGCCTGTCCGACCGCCTCGACCGCGTGCCCTTCCCACCTCAGGCCGACGACTACCTCGCGCTCCTCGACCTCGCGCTGCTCGACCGGTACGTGTCTTTCACCGAGCGCGGCGCCCTGCTCGCCGCCGCCGAGGAGGCCGGGCTCAGCCGTGCGCAGGTCGAGTCGCTGCACCACGGGTACCTCGACGCGCTCGCGCGGGTGGCGCTCACGGACGGAGTGCTCTCCGACAGCGAGGTCGCCGACCTCCACGAGGTCGCGGGCCAGCTCGGCATGGACGCCGACGACGTCGCGGCGGCGGTCGCACGGGCGGGGCGCGGCGTGGTCGTCGGGGCGAGCATCGTGCCCGACGGCGACGCGCACCCGGGTTCGACGCCTGCCGTTCTCTGCGAGGTTCCCGACGCCGGAGCGCGCCCGGGCGCGGAGGCGAGCGGCGACGTCGGGCTGGGTGGGGGCGACGGCGCGGGTGGCGGCGACGGCGCGGGTGGGGGCGACGGCGCGGGTGCGGGTGGCGGCCGTGCGGCAGCGCCGGCCGGTGTCGGGGAGACCGCCGTGACGTGCGCGGCCCCGGCCGAAGGCGCCAGTGCGACGGTCGTCGTGATCTCTGACGTGAACGGCGCGATGACGATCGAGCCGACGGTCGGGGCCGTGGCGACCGTGGCCGACAGGCCACGGTTCGCGCTGGCGCACGGCGACGAGATCGTACTGACCGGGGCCATGACACGACCGCGCGAGGACTGGGAGCGTGAGGCGCGGGCCGCCGGGCTCGCACCCTGGCCGAACGTCACCAAGCGCACACGCGTCGTCATCGCCGCCGACCCGGACTCGCTGTCCGGCAAGGCGCGCACCGCTCGGCGGTACGGGATCCCGGTCGTGAGCGAGCGGGTGTTCGAGGAGCTGCTGGGGCGGGTCTCGGTCGGCTGACCTCTCCGGGGGAGGTCATGCCAGCGCTGCTTCGTCGGGCCCGGACAGCTCCCACGGTGCGGTGACGTAGTGCCCCCGTGAGGACCAGACCCGCGGTAGCCCACAGTCGTGTGACGGTCGTACCCTATGCCGACTCCCCTGTCGTTGACGCCCGGGTCGCTCGGCGCGCACGCCACGAGACCCGACCGGCGCGCGACGCGCACCCAGCGACCATCGTGGTGGTGTCACGGGGTGCGGTCCGGGTTGTCCACAGGGGTCAGACGGACTCGATCTCGCAGACCCCGCCAGGGCGCGGAACAGCCTGGTGGCTGCGGTCACGAGCACGTCGAGGCGTTCGGCGAGCGCGGCGTCGTAGGCGCTCGGGTTCGGCCCGAGCCCCTATGCCCGCTCGGAGCACGACGACAGCCGGCGTATCGGGGTGAAGGACAGGACGTCCGCGCGTGCTCAGCATCCTGTGCTCAAATCTGGGCATCTTGCCCATAGTTCACCCGCCCACGGCTTGAACGCAGCCCCGTCGCCTGATGAGCTTCGGCCATGGACTCAGCCGTCGAAGCCGCCCTACGAGCTCGGATCATCCAATGGGTCCACGAGCGGGCAGACCTCAACGGCGGATTCCTCCATCGCGACGAGCTGCTCACCTTCAGTATCGATGGTGGGAAACTGCCCGTCATCGACTTTTCGCGCGGGATCCGGAACCCTAAGAACTTCTCCTCAACGCTATCGATCGTGAGCGTCGCCAACGGACCGTACGACGACGCCGAGTCCGACTCCTCCACTATGCCTATCGCGCCGGCGATCCGTGGACCGGAGACAACCGAAAGCTCCGCCATGCGATGGATACCGGGATGCCCATGATCCTCTTCCGCAAAGAGGTCCCGAACATCTACACGCCCATCGCCCCTGTCTATGTGGTCGACGACGAGCCCGAGAATCGTCAGTTCCTCATCGCACTTGATGAGGCGTTCAGGTTCATTCCCGCCCCGGGCAACCTGACGGCACCGCAGCGTGCGTATGCCCTTCGGCTCGCTAAGCAGCGACTGCACCAGCCAGCGTTCCGTACGCGCGTTCTCGTCGCCTACGAGACTCAGTGTGCGGTCTGCAACCTCAAGCATGGCGCACTCCTCGATGCCGCCCACATCGTCCCGGACAGTGACGAACGTGGCCTCCCCACCGTGAACAACGGTCTCGCCCTGTGCAAGATCCACCATGCTGCTTACGACCACAACATGCTCGCAGTCACCCCGGACTACGAGGTCCGCATCGCGCTCGACCTTCTCGAAGAGATCGACGGCCCCATGCTCAAGCACGGGCTCCAGGAAATGCACGGCCGCCAGATCACTGTTCCGCGTCGACGCGGCGATCGGCCACATCCTGAGTTGCTCGCCTCACGCTTCGAGCGCTTTGAAGCTCAACGGAGCAGCTGACCCTAGGCCGCCCCGAGCAAGGTCGGTCAGGCTTGACGCAACCGCAGACGTAGCCGGTGCACACTCGGTCGTTTCGTCCCCTACCCCCACTCCTGCGGCGCGAACTGCGACAGCGTCAGCTCCGCGCCCTGCGGGTCGCGCACGACCGCCTCGCGCACCCATTCGTTCTCCGACGTCGACAGCACGACCCCGCCGGCCCGCTCGGCCGCGGTCGCGCTCTCGTCCCGGTCGGCGACGGAGAACGCCACGTCCCAGCGCGCGGGCTGTCCCGCCACGCGTGCGATGCCTGCGGCGACGTCGGCGAACCCCGGCGGTGCGAACTCCTGCCGTTCGTGGATGCCGGGGTCGACGGTCCGTGCGAGGTGGTCGCCGTAGCCGGGGACGCGGAACATCCCGGCGCCGAGCGCAGGGTCGAGCTCCCATCCGAGCAGCGGACCGTAGAAGTCGAGGGCGCGGTCGGGGTCGGGGGTGAGGAGGTTGCTGAAGTTCCAGGTCCCCGGCTCGTTGACGCGTTGGGCGCCGAGGCGCGTGCCGGCCTGCCACAGGCGGAACCGCGCACCCTGCGGGTCCTGGACCGAGGCCATGCGTCCGGGTGGGCCGACGATCTCGGGGCCGGAGAGCAGCACGCCACCGTCGGCCGCGACCGCCCCGGCCGTCACGCCGATGTCGTCGACCGCGACGTAGGTGATCCACTCGGGCGTCGCATCGCCCCCGTCGGGCGGGGAGGCGATCGCCGCGACGTCCTGCCCGTCGAGCGAGGCGACGACGTAGCGCCCGGGAGCGTCGGGCGGCATCTTGTCGGTGAACGTCCACCCGAACAGGGCGCCGTAGAACGCGGTGGCGGCGTCGACGTCGGGCTGCTCGGTGTCCACCCAGCACGGGACCCCGTGCGGGTACGTGCGGGGTTGCGTGGGTGAGCTCATGACGACCTTCCCGGTCCCGCCCGGTGCGGGGCCTCCCGCCTCCCACCTTCCCAGCCGCCGCCGACACGGGCCTCCGGAGGAGTGCACGAACGTCGAGTGTGCAGTTCGGGGGGTCCGGACGTCCCACAGACAGCCCGAACTGCGCACTCGGCGCGCACTCGGCGCACACTCGGCGCGCACTGCGGCCGTCACCCCGCCCCCGCTGCTCCCCGAGGTCCAGCGCCCCCTACGCTCTCCCCGTGACCACTCATCTCGTCCCCGACCTCCTCGACCGTGCCGCAGGCGTCCTCGTCGTGCAGGCGTGCGGCGACGCCCTGGGCGTCCCGTACGAGTTCGCGACGCCGCCCCGCGCCGACGAGGCCGCGATCATGCGCGGCGGTGGGCTCGGCCCCTACGCACCCGGCGAGTGGAGCGACGACACGCAGATGGCGGTGTGCGTCGCTCGTGTCGCGGCACGGGGTCGCGGACTGACGACCGAGGGCCCGCTCGACGACGTCGCCGCGGCCTTCGAGGCGTGGCTCACCGGGGGCGCGTCCGACGTCGGCACGCAGACCGCCGCCGTCCTGAGGAACGCCGCGCACCTCCCCGGGCGACCGGCCGCGAGACTGCGGGCGGCGAGCCAGGCCCTCCACGCCTCGACGGGCCGGACAGCGGGCAACGGCGCGCTCATGCGTACCGGGGTCGTCGGGGTGGTCGCCCTGGACGACCGCACCGAGACGGCCCGCGCGGCGCGCGCCGTCGCCGAGCTCACGCACACCGACCCGCTCGCGGGCGAGTCCTGCGTGCTGTGGTCGGAGGCGGTCCGGGTCGCGGTCACGCACGAGAGGCTCGACGTGCGCGCAGGCCTCGACCTCCTGCCGTCCGATCGACGGGCCCCCTGGGAAGCGTGGATCGCGGACGCCGAGGAGGAGCATCCCACCGCCGACCTCCGGTCGAACGGCTTCACGGTCACGGCGTTCCAGGCCGCGTGGCACGCGATCGCCTCCACCCACGTGCCCGACGGCGGAGCCCACCGCGCGCGCGACGGCTCGGCTGCGTCGTCGGGCACCGTGGGCGAAGGTGCGCCGCACACCGTGCGCGCGCTGCAGGCGGCAGTCCGGATCGGGGGCGACACCGACACGGTGGCCGCCATCGCGGGGGCGCTCCTCGGGGCGCGCTACGGGACGACCGACCTCCCCGCCGAGTGGCTCGACCTCGTCCACGGCTGGCCAGGACTCGATACCAAGGGCCTCGGCGACCTCGCCCACGCGACTGCCCGACGGGGCACGAGCATCAGCTGACCCGAGCATCCGGCCGGGGCGAGCACCGGTGTCAAGACCGGCGCCTATCCTTCCTCCCAGCCCGGGCACACCTCCGCCTCCCCCCGCAGCACCGATCCCCCGGACACGCCCACCTCGGTGTGCCCGGTCGAGCGGAGCGTGAGGACGGCGCCGTTGGCGTCCTCGGCCGAGAGGAACGCCCAGCCGCCGGTGGGTGACTCGTTCTCGTGGAGAGCGTGGAACCCGTGCTCGGCCAGGACGGCGTCGAGGGTGTCGACGACCTGCGCCCAGGAGCCGCCGATGCTGATCGGCTCCTCGGCGCGCCACCCCGGGGTCCAGAACGGGCACCGGCCCTCGGCGACCTCCCACACGATCGGCGCCCGCTCGACGGACGTCCACGCACGGGGTCCGGCTTCGTCGTCGACCACCTCACGGACGTCGGCGAGGACGGCGCCGTAGTGCTCGGGCGCGTCCGCGAGCGTGAGCGCCGCGGGTGCCGACGATCCGTTCCCGCCGCAGCCTGCCACGAGCGTGGCCGACAGCACCGCGCTCAGGACGTCCCCACCTCGCATGGCACCCCCGCACTGCGTCCGAGGCTCCCGCGCGGAGCCGGGGCGACGATACCGACCGTCCCGGTCCGCCGGAGACTTGTCCACAGGGATGGGCGGCCCGCTCGCCGGCAGCCCTGCACACCATCCGTCGCCGGTCCGACGCCCTCGTCGACAACTCTGTGCGTCGAGTGTGCAGTTCGGGTGGTCCGAACGCCCCGGAGACAGCCCGAACTGCACACTCGGCGACACCGCACGAGCAGCAAGCACCCTACGTAGTACCCCCTACGTGCGTTGACCATTCCCCGGACCGCCCGACAGGCTCGCAGACGTCCCCCTGTAATCGACGAGAGGCACGTGCATGCTCACGGCACGAACGATCCGACGACCAGCGACGGTGCTGGCCCTCCTTGCTCTTCTCCTGACGACGGCCCTCGCGTGGTCGATCGCCGGACCCGCGCCCCGCGCGTCCGCGGCCGAGGTGTGCGCTCCGGCGTGGTCCTCGTCCGCGGTGTACACGGGCGGCGCCGTCGTCTCGAAGGACGGCCAGAACTGGAAGGCCGGGTGGTGGACCCAGGGCGAGGCCCCGGGCACCACGGGCCAGTGGGGCGTCTGGCGCACCCAGGGCGCCTGCGGCTCCACCGGCGGCACGACGGGCGGCACGACCGGTGGCACGACGGGCGGCACCACGGGTGGCAGCACCGGCGGCGGGACGGGCGGCTTCGTGGTGAGCGAGGCCCAGTTCAACCAGATGTTCCCCAACCGGAACCCGTTCTACACCTACCAGGGCCTGGTCGCGGCGCTCAGCGCGTACCCGCAGTTCGCCACGTCGGGCGGCAGCGAGGTCGCCAAGCGTGAGGCTGCCGCGTTCCTCGCGAACGTCAACCACGAGACGGGCGCGCTGGTCTACGTCAAGGAGATCAACACCGCCAACTACCCGCACTACTGCGACGCGAGCCAGTCGTACGGCTGCCCCGCCGGCCAGTCGGCGTACTACGGCAAGGGCCCGATCCAGCTCTCGTGGAACTACAACTACAAGGCCGCGGGCGACGCCCTGGGCATCGACCTGCTGAACAACCCGTACCTGGTCGAGACCGACCCGGCCGTGGCCTGGAAGACGGGTCTGTGGTTCTGGAACACGCAGTCGGGCGCGGGCACGATGTCCGGTCACCAGGCGATCGTGGGCGGCTCGGGCTTCGGTGAGTCGATCCGGTCGATCAACGGCACGCTTGAGTGCAACGGCGGCAACCCCGCGCAGGTGCAGAGCCGCATCGCGGCGTTCCAGCGCTTCGCGCAGATCCTCGGCACGACCACGGGGTCGAACCTCACCTGCTGAGTCGTCCCTGCCCGACGGCGGAGCGCACCTTCCCAGGTGCGCTCCGC
>NZ_JBHUAD010000133.1:0-11064 GCF_042789955.1 Oerskovia sp. NPDC056781 | reverse complement strand
GCGAACGCCTGGGCCCCTGCTGACGATCGACCCGCGCGACGCCCACCTGCTCACGGGGTGAGCCGACGGGAGCGGCGAGCTCCGCCGTCGGGCGTGGGGAAGGACCAGGCTCAGGCGAGCGCCTTGGCCTTGAGCGACGCGAACTCGTCGGGCGTGATGGTGCCCGCGTCGAGGAGAGCCTTGGCCGTGGCGATCTGGTCGGTCGCGGACTGCCCGCCCGTCGCGACCTCCCGGATGTAGGAGTCGGCCTGCGCCTTGGCCGCGCTGGCCGCCGCGAGGTGCCGCTCCGTCATGCCCCTGCCGCGGGCGATGATGTAGATCAGCGCCGTGAGGAACGGGATGAAGACCAGACCCACGATCCACAGCGCCTTCCACCAGCCGCTGAGCGTGTGGTCGCGGAACAGGTCGGTCAGGATCTGGAAGAGCACCATCAGGTACGCGATGAAGACGAACCACCAGATCAGAAGCCAGAAGAAGTCCCAGAATTCCATGGTGAAGCCCCGTTCGACGATCTCCGGCGCTCGCGAGCGCGAGACGCTGAGGTCAGGTTAGTGACGGGCGTCACGATGCGCGCGGCGAAACGGGCGGGTTCCGGGGGAAGCGCCCCTGATGCGCGATCCTCACACGCGCGGCGGGGCGGTGCTGCTGCGGACCATCAGGGTCGTGGGGACGAGCGTCGTGCCGGGCTCGGGGGCGCCGTCGTCGGACCGCACCTGCCGCAGCACTCCGTCCACGCACCGGCGGCCGACCTGCGTGAAGTCCTGGTGGACCGTGGTCAGGGGCGGGCTGTAGGACCCGGAGTCGGGCACGTCGTCGAACCCGACGACGCTCACGTCCCCCGGCACGTCGCGGCCCCTCTCGCGCAGCGCCCGCAGGATGCCGAGCGCCATCTGGTCGTTCGCGGCGAAGACGGCCGTGCACCCCGGCTCGTCCGCGAGCAGGAGGCCCGCCCGGTAGCCGGACTCGGCGCTCCAGTCGCCCCGGATGAGCGGGGGCACGTCCCGTCCGGCGTCCGTGAGCGCCCCCTGCCAGGCGTCCACGCGTCGCTGCGACGCGAACGAGTCCTCGGGACCGGCGACGTGCCACACGGTGCGGTGCCCCAGGCCCAGGAGGTGGTCGACGGCGCTGCGCGCCCCGGCCGCCTGGTCGGTGTCGACCACGACGTACTCGGAGCCCGCGTCGGAATCGACGACCACGACCGGGATGCCCGGCGGGAGGGCGATGTGCGAGCGGCCCAGGAGGTGCACCTCCATGACGATGATGACGGCGTCGACCGCGAGCTCTCCGAGCCGCGAGAACGCCCCCTCGACGCCACCGGGCGTGGGGACCGCGACCGGGATGAGGGTGATCGCGTACCCCTCCTCGGCGGCCGCGACCGAGATCGCGTCGAGCGTGCGCATGTTCCCGGTCGTCGAGAGGGTGAACATGATGACGCCGATGGTCCGGAACTCGCCCCACTTGAGGGCGCGGGCGGCACCGTTGGGCCGGTAGCCGAGCTGCTTCATGGCGTCGAGGACCTGCCGGCGGGTCTCCTCCACGACCCCAGCGTGACCGTTCGACACGCGCGAGACGGTCTGCGCGGAGACTCCCGCGAGCTTCGCGACGTCGGCCATCGAGGCGCGGCGTACCCGCTTCGGGGTGTTCGTCGTCATCGGGCTGCTTCCTCCTGGGATCCGCACCCTCGGCCCCGACGCTCGCCCGAAGCTTCTCCGCCTGCGGACTTGACGCGCCCGCCGAACGGGTGTGACGATCAGGCTAGTCGATGTTTACGCAAACATCCATCGAGGTTCGTTCGGATGTTTGCGTAAACCTCCTCGGGACAGAGTTGATCCGCACCAGGACGTCGAACAACAGCGTTCGATCCGCCGAGACCAGCAAGGACTCGTCATGACAGTGATGTCACCACCGACGGCCACGCCCACCGGTGCGCCCGCCGGCGCCCGACCACACCGCCCCCGCCGTACCGGGCGGTCATGGAAGGGCTGGGGCTTCATCGGCCCCTTCATGCTCGTCTTCGCGCTGGTCTTCCTCGCGCCGATCGCCTACTCGATCTACCTCAGCCTCTTCCGCAAGCAGATGATCGGCGGGAACTCGTTCGTCGGGCTGGAGAACTACCAGCAGGCCTTCTCCGACCCGCAGTTCTGGTCGGCCGTGGGCCGCGTCTCCCTGTTCCTCGTCGTCCAGGTCCCGATCATGCTCGTCATCGCGCTGATCGTGGCCCTCGCGGTCGACTCCGGACGGCTCTACGGGAGCAGCTTCTTCCGCATCTCGATCTTCCTGCCCTACGCGGTGCCGGCCGTCGTCGCGACCCTCATGTGGGGGTTCATGTACGGCACGCGGTTCGGGCTCGTCGGCAACATCAACGACGCGTTCGGGATCTCGCTGCCCAACCCGCTGTCACCCGACCTCGTGCTCGCGTCGATCGGCAACATCGTCACGTGGGAGTTCGTGGGCTACAACATGCTCATCTTCTACGCCGCGCTGCGCGTCATCCCGCGCGACCTGTACGAGGCCGCAGAGCTCGACGGCGCGAGCCAGCTCCGCGTCATCACCGCGATCAAGATCCCCGCGATCCGCGGCTCGCTCGTCGTCGCGACGATCTTCTCGATCATCGGCAGCTTCCAGCTCTTCAACGAGCCCAGCATCCTCAAGAGCCTCGCGCCCAACGCGATCACGACCTACTTCACCCCGAACCTCTACGCCTACAACCTGTCGTTCTCCGGGCAGCAGTTCAACTACTCCGCGACCGTCGCGATCATCATGGGCGTCCTCACCATGATCGTGGCGTACGTCGTCCAGCTGCGTGGCATGAAGAAGGAGAGCTGAACGATGTCCGCCTCCCCCGTGACCCTGCGCCCCGCGAGCCGCCGCTCGCCCTCCGCGCTCCGCCCGGACCGGCGCGGCAGCGTCGAGAAGCCGCGCCGCAACGTCCTGCTGACCGTCCTCGTCGGGATCGTGCTGGTCTACAGCCTCGTCCCGCTCGTCTGGCTCGTCATCAACGCCACCAAGACCCAGTCGAGCCTCCTGAGCTCGTTCGGCCTCTGGTTCAGCGGCGACTTCAGCCTTTTCCGCAACATCGCCGACACCCTCACCTACGACGACGGCATCTTCGTCCGCTGGCTCGGGAACACCCTGCTGTACGTGGTGCTCGGCGCGGGTGGCGCGACGTTCCTCGCCGTGCTCGGCGGCTACGCGCTCGCCAAGTTCGACTTCCCCGGCAAGCGTGCGATCTTCGCGGTCGTGATCGGCGCCGTGGCCGTCCCGGGCACCGCCCTCGCGGTCCCGACCTTTCTCCTGTTCAGCCAGATGGGACTGACCAACACCCCGTGGTCGGTCATCATCCCCTCGCTCATCTCGCCGTTCGGGCTCTACCTGATGTGGACCTTCGCGGCCGACGCGATCCCCACCGAGATGCTCGAGGCCGCCCGCATGGACGGCGCCGGGGAGTACCGGACGTTCTTCAGCGTCTCGCTGCCCCTGCTCGGCCCCGGCATCGTCACCGTCCTGCTCTTCACCATGGTCGCGACCTGGAACAACTACTTCCTGCCGCTGATCATGCTCAAGGACCCGAGCTGGTACCCCCTGACGCTCGGGCTCAACGCCTGGAACGCGCAGGCCGCCACCGCAGGCGGCGAGGCGATCTTCCACCTCGTCATCACGGGCGCGCTCCTGACGATCCTGCCGCTCATCGTGGCTTTCCTCTTCCTCCAGCGCTTCTGGCAGACCGGCCTGTCCGCCGGCAGCGTCAAGGCCTGACGAGCCCGGCACGAACACCCCTGCACCACCCCGACCCGGGTCCCCGGGACGGCCCCCTCGTCTCACGACGACGTGAAAGGAACACCTCATGAAGACCCCCTCCGGGCGCGCGACGCTGCGCGCCACCGCCCTCACCGCGACCCTGGCCCTCGCCCTCACCGCCTGCAGCTCGGGCGACTCGGGCAGCGGCTCGGCCGACGCCTCGCCCGACGCGGTCAAGGCAGCCCTCGAGGAAGGCGGCAAGCTGACGGTCTGGGCCTGGGAGCCCACGCTCGAGGCGGTCGTCGAGGGCTTCGAGGACAAGTACCCGAACGTCGACGTCGAGCTCGTCAACGCGGGGACCGGCAACGACCAGTACACCGCCCTCCAGAACGCCGTCTCGGCCGGCTCGGGCGTGCCCGACGTCGCCCAGATCGAGTACTACGCCCTGCCGCAGTTCGCCCTGTCGGACGCGGTGGCCGACCTGAGCGCGTACGGGGCCTCCGACCTCGACGGGACGTTCACGCCGGGCCCGTGGTCCGCAGTGCACTCCGGCGACGGGATCTACGGCCTCCCCATGGACTCGGGCCCCATGGCCCTGTTCTACAACAAGGAGATCTTCGACAAGCACGGCGTCGCGGTCCCCACGACGTGGGACGAGTACCTCGCCGCGGCACGCACCCTGCACGCCGCCGACCCTAACCTCTACATCGCCAACGACACGGGCGACGCAGGCTTCACGACGAGCCTGATCTGGCAGGCCGGCGGCCAGCCGTACCAGGTCGACGGCTCGGACGTCACGATCGACTTCACGGACGAGGGTTCGACGGCGTTCGCCACCACGTGGGACCAGCTCGTCTCCGAGGACCTCGTCGCACCCATCAGCTCGTGGAGCGACGAGTGGTACCAGGGCCTCGGCAACGGGACCATCGCGACCCTCGCGATCGGCGCCTGGATGCCCGCCAACCTCGAGTCGGGCGTGCCCGACGGCGCGGGCAAGTGGGCGGTCGCCCCCCTGCCGCAGTGGAAGGCCGGGGAGAACGCGAGCGCCGAGAACGGCGGCAGCTCGCTCGCCGTCCCGGCCGCGAGCACGAAGCAGGCGCTCGCCTACGCCTTCCTCGACTACGCGAACGTCGCGGAAGGCGTGCAGACGCGCGTCGACGGTGGCGCCTTCCCCGCGACGTCCGCCGAGCTGGCCTCGGACGAGTTCCTCGGCACCGAGTTCCCCTACTTCGGCGGCCAGAAGGTCAACGAGGTCTTCGCGGAGTCGGCGGAGAACGTGCGCGAGGGCTGGTCGTACCTGCCCTTCCAGGTCTACGCGAACAGCATCTTCAACGACACCGTCGGCCAGGCGTACGTCTCGGACGAGACCATCGCCGGCGGCCTCGCGGCGTGGCAGGACGCGTCGGTCAAGTACGGCAACGAGCAGGGCTTCTCGGTCAACAAGTAGTCCCGCACGGGTGCCGGCCGACCTCCGGCCGGCACCCGCCCCCGGGGCGGCCCCGCCCCCACGCACCAGAACGAAGGAAGTCACCATGTCATCGACCCCCACGCCGCACCGCTGGCTGCGGTGGCCCGAGGACCGCGCGACGCCGCGGCTCGGCTTCGGAGCGGACTACAACCCGGAGCAGTGGCCCCGCGAGGTGTGGGCCGAGGACGTGCGGCTCATGCGGGCCGCCGGGGTCAACATCGTCTCGGTCGCGATCTTCTCCTGGGCGCGGCTCCAGCCGACGGCCGACACCTGGGACTTCGCCTGGCTCGACGAGATCATGGACCTGCTGCACGCGAACGGCATAGCGGTGGACCTCGCGACCGCGACCGCGTCCCCTCCCCCGTGGCTCACGACGGCGCATCCCGAGATCCTGCCCGTGACCGCGACCGGCGAGACCCTGTGGCCCGGCGCGCGCCAGCACTGGCGTCCCACCTCCCCCGTGTTCCGCGAGCACGCTCTGCGGCTCGTGCGCACCATGGCCCAGCGCTACGGGGGCCACCCGGCGCTGGCCGCGTGGCACGTGTCGAACGAGCTGGGCTGCCACAACGTCTACGACTACAGCGACGACGCTGCCGGCGCGTTCCGTGACTGGCTGCGCGAGCGCTACGGCCCGCTCGACGAGCTCAACCACGCGTGGGGCACCGCGTTCTGGTCGCAGCGCTACAGCGCGTGGGACCAGGTCCTGCCGCCGCGCCTCGCGGCGTCGCACCCCAACCCGACGCAGCAGCTCGACTTCAAGCGCTTCTCGTCCGACGCGCTCAGGTCGTACCTGCGCGCCGAGCGCGACGTCCTGCGCGACCTGACCCCGGACGTCCCCGTGACCACGAACTTCATGGTCATGGGCGAGACGAAGGGCATGGACTACGTCGACTGGGCCGACGAGATCGACTTCGTGTCCAACGACCACTACGTCCTGCCGGGGGTCCAGGCGCACGACGAGCTGTCGTTCTCCGCGAACCTCACGGGCCACATCGCGGGCGGCCTGCCCTGGTTCCTCATGGAGCACTCGACGAGCGCCGTGAACTGGCAGCCGATCAACGTCGCCAAGAAGCCGGGCGAGCTGGTCCGTGACTCCCTGACCCACGTCGCGCACGGCGCCGACGCGGTCTGCTTCTTCCAGTGGCGCCAGTCCCGCGCGGGCGCCGAGAAGTACCACTCGGGCATGGTCCCGCACGCGGGCGAGGACTCCGAGGTGCACCGGACGGTGCGCGAGCTCGGAGCGACCCTCGGAGCGCTCGCCGAGATCGCGGGCTCGGAGCAGGTCCCCGCGCGTGCCGCGATCCTCTTCGACTGGGAGTCCTGGTGGACGAGCGAGCTCGACTCGCACCCCAACAACTCCCTGCGGTACCGCCAGGAGGCCCTCGACTGGTACTCGGCGTTCCTCGCCGCGGGCGTGCGCGCCGACGTCGTCCCGGCCCGGGCGGACCTCTCCGGGTACGACGTCGTCGTCGCCCCCGTGCTGCACGTCGTCCCGGGCGCGCTCGCCGAACGGCTCCAGGGGTTCGTCGAGGGCGGCGGTCACCTGATCACGACGTACTTCTCGGGGATCGTCGACGAGCACGACCACATCCACCTGGGCGGCTACCCCGGCGCGTTCACGGATCTCCTGGGCATCCGGGTCGAGGAGTTCGCGCCGCTGCTCGAGAACGAGACCGTCCTGCTCGACGACGGCAACGAGGGCTCGCTGTGGTCCGAGCCGATCACGGTCACCGACCCGTCGGTCGAGGTCCTCTCCTGGTACAAGACCGGCGAGCAGGGCGGGCGCCCGGCCATCACGCGTCGCCCCGTCGGGTCGGGCTCGGCGACCTACGTCTCGACGCGTCTCGGCACGGGCCTCGAACCGCTCGTGCGCTCGCTCCTCGACGACGCGCACGTCCCGGGTGAGCTGCCCGGCGCGGTGCGCGGCAGGGTCGAGCTCGCGGTCCGCGGCACGGCCGAGCACGAGTTCTGGTTCCTCATCAACCGTACGGGGGAGCAGGTGGACGTCGACGGCGTCGCGGGGGACGTGCTCGTCGGCCGCCGCTCGGGCGGAGCACCGGACGGCACGGTCGTCCTGCCGCCCCGCGGCGTCGCGGTCCTGCGCCGCCTTAAGGACTGACCGCCGGACCCACCACCGCCCACCCGACGAGAACCGCACCCCGCGCCACAGGACCAGCACCACCGTCCCTCCCGCGTCCACGGACCGGCACCTGCCCGCGCGGCACGTGCCGGCCCGTGGCGTGCACGTCGCCAGATCCGCAGAGTAGCGAGAGAGAGGCAGTTCAAGGATGAACGCAGGAGCATCGAGAAGGTGGGTCGCCGCACTGAGCGTCGCCGCCGTGACCCTGAGCTGTGGTGCGTTGAGCGCCGCGGCCCAGGCGGCGCCGTCGGGCGGTGTGCTCGCCGCGGGCGTGGCCGCAGACACGGGCGCCGCCGCTGTACCCGGCGTGACCGTGCGCCCCGACCCGAGCTACGCCGGCAAGGAGTTCGAGGGCTGGGGGACGAGCCTGGTCTGGTTCGCGAACGCCACGGGCGACTACCCCGACGAGGTCCGCGACAGGCTCGCGGACATGGTGTTCGGTGACGAGGGGCTCAACCTCAACATCGCGCGCTACAACGTGGGCGGCGGGCACGCGCCCGACGTCACGGACTACCTCCGCGCGGGCGGCGCGGTCGAGGGGTGGTGGAACGCGCCCGAGGGCACGACCCGCACCGACGTCGACTGGTGGGACCCCGAGGACCCGGCGGACTGGAACGAGGATGCCGACGCGACCCAGCGCTGGTGGGTCGACCGCATCAAGGACGACGTCGACACGTGGGAGACGTTCAGCAACTCCCCGCCCTACTTCATGACGCCCAACGGCTACGTCTCGGGCAGCTTCAACGCGACCGACGACCAGCTCAAGACCGAGAGCATCGACGACTTCGCGGCGTACATGGTCGGCGTGACGGAACGGCTCGAGAAGGCCCACGGGATCGAGGTCGGCACGATCGACCCGTTCAACGAGCCCAACACCAACTACTGGCGGACCACGCTCGACTCCTCGGGCAAGCCGACGGGCGGGCGCCAGGAGGGCGCCCACATGGGTCCGGCGCTCCAGCAGAAGGTCATCAGGGCGCTCGAGGCCGCGCTCGAGGGGGCCGACACCTCGGCCGGGATCGCCGCCATGGACGAGACGAACCCGGGGACGTTCACGGCCAACTGGAACACGTACCCGGCCGACGTCAGGGCCAAGGTCGACCAGCTCAACGTCCACACGTACGGCACGGGCCAGCGCACCGCGGTGCGCGACGTCGCCAAGGGCGAGGGCAAGCGCCTGTGGATGAGCGAGGTCGGCGGGTCCTGGAGCAGCACCGGGCAGGACTTCGAGAGCATGGAGTCGGGGCTCGGCAGCGCGCAGCACATCGCCGACGACCTGCGCGAGCTCGAGCCCTCGGCGTGGGTGTTCTGGCAGCCCGTCGAGGACTACACCAACATGGCTCCGGGCGGCGAGAGCGCTGAGGGCATGAACTGGGGCGAGATCCAGATCCCGTTCGACTGCACCGCCGAGGACACGCTCGAGACGTGCCCCATTTACACCAACACCAAGTACCTGACGACGCAGAACTTCACGCACTTCATCGCTCCCGGTGACCACCTGGTCGGCGTGGACGACACGAACAGCACGGCAGCGGTGGCGGCCTCGGGCGACGCGGCCACCGTGGTCCACGTCAACAGCACGACCTCGGAGCGCGCCGTCACGCTCGACCTGTCGGGCTTCGGCAGCATCGCGGCGGGCGCGACCGTGACACCGTTCGTCACGAGCACCGCAGGCGCTCTTGCCGAGGGTTCCCCGGTCGCCGTCGAGTCGGGAGCCGCCACGCTCACGGTCCCGGCCGAGTCCGTCACGACCTTCGTGGTCGACGGCGTCTCGGGGGTCGCGGACGATGCCGCCCTGATCCAGGACGGCCACGTGTACCGTCTCCAGGGCGTCCAGTCCGGCAAGTCCCTCGCCCCCGCGGCGAGCGGCCCGGGCGTAGTGATCCGCACGGACGACACGGCCGCCTCGACCCAAGTGTGGGACCTCACACCGCTCGGCGCCCCCGAGGGCTCCGGGTCGCACACGACCCGCTACGCCGTGACGTCCGCAGCGAACGGCAAGCAGCTCGGCGTGGTCGCCGACGGGACCGTCGTCCTGGTCGAGCCGACGGCGCAGCCCGCCACGACCGCGCAGTGGATCCTGTCCACGACCGGCGACCGGACGTACACGTTCGTCAATGCCGCGAGCGGGCGCGTCCTGGAGGTCGGCGGCCAGTCCACGACCGACGGCGCCCCGGTCTCCACCTACACCGCCAACTCGGGCCAGAACCAGCGCTGGCGCCTGACCGACGAGACCGTGGTCGGCACGACGCCGGTCGAGGCGTTCACCGTGCCGGGGACCGTACCTACCCTGCCGACCACGGTCGTGCCCGTCTACCGCGACGGCGCCCGCGGGACCCTGCCCGTGACGTGGGACCTCCCGGCCGAGTCTGCCTGGGCCACGGCCGGGACCGTCGAGGTCCAGGGCACCGTCACGACCCCCGGGGGTCCCGTGACCGCCACGGCAGAGGTCGTGGTCGACACCCTGACCGCGACGCTGCCCGCTCGCGCCAAGGCGTACGCGGGCGGCACGCCCGTCCTGCCAGCCACGGTCCCCGCGGTCACCGCGGGCGGCCGGCAGGTCGAGCGGCCCGTGACCTGGGAGGCTGCGCCCACCGGCGCGTTCACCGAGGTCGGGGTCGTCGAGCTCGCCGGGACGGCCGACTCCGGGCTGGGCGAGACCCTGCCCGCGACGGTCCGCGTCCAGGTCACGTCCGCCGTCGACGAAGGAGCCACGTCCCCTCCCGGTACGACCGCGTCGGCGAGCTTCACCGAGCCGGGATACTCGGCCTCCGGGATCGTCAACGGCATCACGACCGACAAGGCGTGGTCCAACTGGAAGTCCTCGGGCAAGAACACCGCCGACACCCTCACGGTCACGCTGCCCGCGGACCGCGACGTCACGCACGTCGTCACGACCTTCTACCGTGACGGCTCGACCGCGAGCTGGGCTCAGAGCCTGCGGGTCCAGGCCCTGGTCGACGGCACCTGGAAGGACGTGAGCGCCTCGGTCGCGGTCAGCGGCGACACGAGCCGTGCCCCCGTGGTCGACGTCCCCGTGGACGTGCGTACCTCGGCCGTGCGGGTCGTCATGACCGCGCGTCCCGACACCCACATGGTCGTGAGCGAGGTGCAGGTGCTCGCCAAGGCCCCGGGCACGTCCTCCGACGCGACGCTGTCGGGCCTGACGGTCGACGGCGAGGCCGTCGCCGGGTTCGACCCCGCGACGACCTCCTACCAGGTACCGGCCGAGGCCGGCGTGACGCCCGTCGTCGCCGCGGTCGCGGTCGACCCCTACGCGACGGTCGCCGTGACGCAGGCGGGGGCGACCCCGGGAACCGCCTCGGTCGCCGTGACCGCCGAGGACGGGACCGTGTCGACGACGACGATCGAGCTCGTGACCCAGGCCGACCCGGGGGTGGAGCCGACCGTGCGTGCACAGTGCACGGGGCGGACCGCGACCCTCGTCGTGCGGGCCGTCAACACTGGCGGGACCGTGCTCGACGTCGTGGTCACGACCCCGCTGGGCACGAAGACCTTCCGGGACGTCGCGCCCGGGAAGTCGGCGAGCCAGACGTTCTCGGCCCGCGCCCAGATCCTGGCCGCCGGCTCCGTCACCGTCACCGCTACCCGCGAGGGCGGCGTGGCCTCCACCCAGCAGGTCGCCTACCAGCCGGCCACCTGCTGAGCCGTCCCGCCCACCGTCACCCACAGCAGACGGCGCGCCCTCCTGCCGGGG
>NZ_JBHUAD010000132.1:0-11065 GCF_042789955.1 Oerskovia sp. NPDC056781 | reverse complement strand
CCCCTCCGCAGAGGGGCGCGCACCACGTCGTCACTTGGACTCGTCGGCCTCTTCGGCGGCGGCCTCGACGGCTGCCTCAGCCTCGACCTCGGCCTCGACGGCGACCTCGGCAGCAGCCTCGGCCACGACCTCGGCCTCGACTGCCGTCTCGGCAGCGGCCTCGGCGACGACCTCAGCAGCGGCCGCGGTCTCCACGGCGGCCTCGGCCTCGGCACCGGCGAGGAGCTCGCGCTCCCACTCGGCGAGGGGCTCTGCCTCGGTGGCGGAGCCGGCCTCGGCGCCCGTGCGGCCCGAGTGGCGCTGGAGCAGGCCCTCGGCGGCGGCGTCGGCGATCACGCGGGTCAGCAGCGTGACGGCGCGGATCGCGTCGTCGTTGCCCGGGATCTTGTAGTCGACGACGTCGGGGTCGCAGTTGGTGTCGAGGATCGCGACGATCGGGATGTGCAGCTTGCGCGCCTCGTCGACGGCCAGGTGCTCCTTGTTGGTGTCGACGATCCACACGGCGGAGGGGACCTTCGCCATGTCGCGGATGCCGCCCAGGGTGCGGGTCAGCTTGTCCTTCTCGCGGCGGAGGACGAGCAGCTCCTTCTTGGTGAGCCCGGAGCCTGCGACGTCGTCGAAGTCGATCTCCTCGAGCTCCTTCATACGCTGCAGACGCTTGTGCACCGTGGTGAAGTTGGTGAGCATGCCACCGAGCCAGCGGTGGTTCACGTAGGGCATGCCGACACGAGCGGCCTGCTCGGCGACGGGCTCCTGCGCCTGCTTCTTCGTGCCGACGAAGAGGATCGTGCCACCGTGGGCGACGGTCTCCTTGACGAACTCGTACGCGCGGTCGATGTAGGACAGCGACTGCTGCAGGTCGACGATGTAGATGCCGTTGCGCTCCGTGAAGATGAAGCGCTTCATCTTCGGGTTCCAGCGGCGGGTCTGGTGTCCGAAGTGGACTCCGCTGTCGAGGAGCTGGCGCATGGTCACGACGGCCATGGCACTTCCTTTCAGGCGTGACGCGGGATCCTCCCGCTGCTCACGCTCATTCGTCCGACCGGTCGCAGTGCGTCCGGTCGGTGCATTCCGGTTGTCGGTGCCGGCCGGGATTGGCCCTGCACCCCTGGCGCCACACCATGGTCCGACGCCGGGCCCTGGCGAACGAGGGTCCGGACCGTTGTCGGGATGGCCCCTGACGGCGACCTGGAGAGGTCGGGAGTCGGGGACGTGACGCGCGAAGTCGACGGCGCGCAGCGGGGGGTTCGCGGTGTCCGTCCGGTGACCTCTGGGGTGACCGTCGGGAGTGCCGTGAGCCCGTCCGAGTGAACGTGCCGATCGCGGCGTTAAGTCTACCTGATCGCGGGCCGCAGCCAGACCCGTGCACAGGCCGCGCCGACGGGGTCTCCTCCACAGGCCCGGGAGGCGGCCGCTCGCGCCGCGCCCGGTCTGCGCAAGGCTCGGGCGGTGCTCACGTCCCGTCGGTCCTCGCCTCAGTCCGTCTCGCCCTCTCGCCGCGCCCGACGCCGTCCCGTGGGTCCGCTCCACGGCTCCCCGCGTGCGGCGCCCGAGCCGGCAGGTAGGCGGACGGGTACGCGGGCTGGCGGGCCCACGGTTGCGCGGGCCGGTGCGCGTCTGCGAGGCCCGGGGGTGGCGCTCGTGCTCACCGGCCTGGCGGTCACCGCAATCGCCGGACCTCCTGCCCGCGGCGCCGAGGGACACACTCCGGGCGAGGCGGGGTGGACGTCACCGGTCCCCGGCGACCTCGCGGTGCTCCGCGGGTTCCTTCCGCCCGACCAGGACTGGCTGGCCGGGCACCGCGGGGTCGATCTCGGGGCGCCACCCGGAGGGGCCGTCGTGGCACCCGAGGGCGGGGTCGTGACGTTCGTCGGGACCGTCGTGGACCGTGGGGTCCTGGTCGTCCTGCACGACGGTGGCCTGCGCAGCTCGCTGGAACCGGTCGACGGCTCGGTCGCCGTGGGGACGAGGGTCGACCGCGGGCAGGTCGTGGGGACGGTCCAGGTCGCGGGCGACGGGGCCGACGGTTCCACCGGGGCCGGTCCTGCGAGGGCCGGACACTGTCTGCCGGAGTCGTGCCTGCACTGGGGCGTGCGCCGCGACGACACGTACCTCGACCCCCTCGCGCTGCTCGGGCCACGCGAACCGATCGTGCTGCTCCCGCTGCGCTGAGCGGCGTCCCGGGACCCGGTACAGGTCGTTGACGTGGTGTGGCCGGTGGCGCGTGATCCCGACACGCTGGCCCCGGCACCACCCCGGCACCCCGGTCTCCACGTCCCTCGCGCCCGCGGGTCGCTCTCCCGGAGGCTGTTCGGTCTCGCGCCGCGCACAGTCGCGCAGGACCTCGGCCACGCCGAGCCTCGCTCACCGCGAGATGAGGCCATCGGGGGTTCGTGCGCCGCCCCGACCCCCGAAGGCCTCGTCTCGACGGCCCGAGTCCGGCGCAGCCGCACACGTCATGCCCGTGGGAAGGCCTGCTCGAACGAGGCCCTCAGGCGGTCGGCGCTGACGTGCGTGTAGCGCTGGGTCGTGGAGAGCGTGGCGTGGCCCAGCACCTCCTGGACGCTGCGCAGGTCGGAGCCGCCCTGGAGCAGGTGGGTCGCGGCGCTGTGCCGCAGGTCGTGCGGCGCGACGTCGTCGACCCCGGCCAGTGCCGCGAGACGGTGCACCGCCTCGCGTGCCTGTCGCTGCCCCCACCGGCGGCCGCGGTCGCCGAGGAGCAGTGCAGGCCCGGAGTCCGCGACCACCAGGGCGGGCCGTCCCACGTCGAGCCAGCGGCGGAGCGCGCGCCCCGCGGGGACGCCGAACGGCACGACCCGTTCCTTGTCGCCCTTGCCGACCACGCGCAGTGTCCGCTCCCCCAGGTCCACGTCGTCGACGTCGGTGCCGACGAGCTCGGCGACGCGCAGGCCCGAGGCATAGAGCACCTCGACCGCGACCCACTCGCGCAGGCGCGCCGGGTCGCCGTCCGCGGCCGCGTCACGTGCGGTCTCCATGAGATGGGTGGCGGCGTCGACGGCGAGAACGGTCGGCAGGTGACGGGCGACCTTGGGGCTCGCGAGGCGCAGCGCCGGGTTGTGCGTGGTGCGCCCGGTGCTCGTCGTCCAGGCGAAGAAGGCGCGGGCGGCCGCGCCACGCCGCGCCATCGTGGTGCGGGCGAGGTCACGAGCACCGAGGTCGGCGAGCCAGTCGCGCAGGACCGCGATGTCGAGGTCGTCCAGGCTGCGCACACCTGTCGCCACCGCGCGCGCCAGCAGTGACCGGACGTCGCCGGTGTAGGCGCGCACAGTGTGGGTCGACAGTCCTCGCTGGACGTCGAGGTGCAGCTCGAACTCGGCGACGGCCAGGGCGAGCGCGGGCGGAAGGGGCGCCTCCTTCGGGGTCGGGCCGTCGGCCAGGCCGGGTTCCTCGTCGGCGCTGCCGCTCGCGTTCGCGCCGATCTCGCTCCCGGTGCCGTGCCGCTGGGTGTCGCTCATGGTCTCAGTGTCGCCGGTCACCCCCTCCGCACGGTGGAACCCACGCGCCGTGGTGGCCGAGCTGCCCGACGCCATCTGCCGCCCGACTGCTCCGCGAGACCTGCGAGCTCGAGGTGGCCGAGGCCCCCGAGCGTCTCGTCGAGCCCGAGCCCGGCCGCGCGGGCGACCGAGTCCACGGCTGCGTGCGCACGCAACGGCAGGGCGTCCCACAGCCTCCTGCCCAGCTCGTCGAGGTCGTCCTGGGGTGCGGGACGCCCGGCCCGCGGGGTCGATGCGTCCGTCCCCACGTGACCGGCCAGCTCCGCGGCCTCGTCGACGTCGGTCACGCACACGGCCTTCGCGTCGCGCAGGAGCTGGTGGCACCCGCCCGAGGCCATCGACGTCACGGGCCCGGGCACGGCCCCGACAGGCCGAAGCAGCGCGGTCGCGTGCGTCGCGGTGCTCAGGGCCCCCGAGCGCCAGGCCGCCTCCACGACGACCGTCGCCCGGGAGAAGGCTGCGATGAGACGGTTGCGCTGCAGGAAGCGGACCCTGCTCGGGACGGATCCTGGCGGCACCTCGCTGACGATGCTCCCCTCGTCCAGCACGGCCCGCAGGAGCTCGGTGTTGCCGGCCGGGTAGAGGCGATCGACGCCTCCCGCGAGGAACGCGACCGTGCGGCCGCGCGCTGCGATCGCGCCCCGGTGCGCGGCGGCGTCGATCCCGTACGCGCCGCCGGAGACGATCGTGAAGCGACGGTCGACCAGTCCCGAGGCGAGGTCCGCCGCGACGTGGCGGCCGTACTCGGTGCACGCGCGAGCGCCCACGAGGGCGACCGACCGCCGGGCGAGACCTCCGAGGTCGGTCTCGCCTCGGACCCACAGCGCGAGGGGCGCTGCGTCACCCAGGTCGTCGACCGCCGTCGGCCACCGCGGGTCCCCGGGCACCAGGAGCGCACCACCCAGCCGGTCGAGGGCGCGCAGCTCGCGACCGGGGTCGAGGGTCGCGAGGCGACCACGCCACCGTTCCACGGCTCGCTGCACGCGGCCGACAGACGGTCGTTCCGGGTGCTGCTCGAGCCGTCGCGGCACCAGGGGGCTCGTGCCCGACGCAGCGTCGTAGAGCCACGCCAGGGCGTCCCCGGCGCCGAGGTGCGCGACGAGCGCGCCGGCGACCGGGTCCCCCGGTTCGGCGATCCGGCTCCAGGCCGCGCGTGCGAGCACGGGGTCACCGAGGTCGAACGCCGGCCCGGGCTCAGCCATGGTGTCCTCGCGTCCGCAGTGCGAGCCCCTGCCCCACGTCTCCTGCGTTCGGTGCGGCACGACCGGCCAGGTCGGCCACGGTCCAGGCGAGCCGCAGGACCCGGTCGGCGCCGCGCAGCGAGAGGGTGCCGCGGTCGAGGGCCGTGTCGATGCCTGCGAGCAGCCCGGGGTCCGGCCCGAGACGCTCGCGCAGCCAGGTGCCGGGCACCTCGGCGTTCGTGCCCCACGGGGTCCCCGCGAGCCTGGTCCTGGCGGCCGCGCGAGCAGCCGCCACGCGCGCCGCGACGGTCGCGCTCGACTCCACGTCGGCCCCTCCCGCCCGGTCGACGCGCGACACCGGACGCACCTCGACCTGGACGTCGACGCGGTCGAGCAACGGGCCCGACAACCGGGCGAAGTACCGTCGCCGGACCAGCGGGCTGCACGAGCACTCGAGCCCCTTGCCGATCCCGAGACCGCACGGGCACGGGTTGGCGGCCAGCACGAGCTGGAAGCGGGCCGGGTAGCGCGCGGACCCGGCCGCGCGGTGGATCACGAGCTCGCCGTGCTCGAGCGGCTGTCGCAAGGTCTGCAGGACCCGCGACCCGAACTCGGGCGCCTCGTCGAGGAACAGCACGCCGCGGTGCGCGCGGGACGCGGCGCCGGGTCGCGGCAGCCCGCTCCCGCCGCCGACGATCGAGGCCGGGGTCGCGGTGTGGTGCGGGTCCTCGTAGGGCGGGCGGCGGATCAGCCCCTGTCCTGGGTCGAAGACCCCCGCGATCGAGTGCACCGCCGTGACCTCGACCGCCGCGGGCTCGTCGAGGTCCGGCAGGATCCCCGTGATCCGGGAGGCGAGCATGGTCTTGCCCGCCCCCGGCGGTCCGACGAGAAGCAGGTGATGACCGCCTGCGGCCGCGACCTCGAGCGCCCGACGCGCCTGCTCCTGTCCCAGGACGTCGCGCAGGTCCCCCGCGGCTCGCCGCGGCCCGGCGGTGCGGGTCGGGCGCGCCGCGGACGTCGGCGTCGTGATGCCCGGTACCTCGGCGCCGTACAGGGCGGCGATCTCGGCCAGGCTCGCGACACCGACGACCCGCGCCCCGGGGACGAGTCGGGCCTCGTCCGCGTCCTGCACGGGCACGACGACGTCGCACAGCCCCGCGGCGACGGCGGCGGCGACTGCGGGGAGCACGCCTCGCACGGGCTGGAGCCGTCCGTCGAGCCCGAGCTCGCCGATGTGCACGACACGCTCGGGGTCCGCGACGGAGATCTTGCGGGCCCCGGCGAGCATCGCGACCGCGATGGCGAGGTCGAAGCTCGATCCCGCCTTGGGCAGCGAGGCCGGGGACAGGTTAACCGTGATCTTGCGCTGGGGCCACTCGATGCCCGACGAGGCGATCGCGGCACGGACGCGGTCCTTCGACTCCGAGAGCGCGGCGTCGGGGAGCCCGACGAGCGTGAAGCCCGGGACCGAGGCGGCGAGGTGGGCCTGCACCTCCACGAGATGACCCGAGAGACCGACGAGCGAGACGGCGAACGTCGTCCCGAGCGACATCAGCTGACACCGACGAGGTGCTCGACCTGCGCGGCCCCGGACGCGGGCAGGACCACCGCGACGACGTCGATCCGTATCGACGCCGGGCGGACCGGGTGCGTCGCGACCCACTCCCCGGTCAGGCGACGCAGCCGGGCCAGCTTGTCCGGGGTCACGGCCTCGGCGGGGTGCCCGAAGCCGGTTCCTCTCCGGGTCTTGACCTCGACCGCCACCAGCACGTCACCGTCGCGGGCGACCAGGTCGAGCTCGCCCCGGGTACCCCGCCAGTTGCGGTCCAGGACCACCCATCCGGCCTCGACCAGATATGTTGCAGCGACCTTCTCCCCGTTCCGCCCGACAGCGTCCTTCGCTCTCATGTCCCACCTCCGGCTCACACCCTGGCCGGTTCGGGGCGGTGGTGGGAGCACGCAGGTGCCGGTTGTGGAGGGGTGGCCCACGACCGGGTCCTGTGCACGGCTCGGTCGGGCAGAAGCACGACAGTCCTGCGGCCCGACCGGATCGGGGGCCGCAGGACTGCTGCTGGAGCGAGGACTAGAGCTGGAGCTCGGCCTTGGCCAGCTCCTCGACGTTGACGTCCTTGAACGTGACCACGCGCACCGACTTCACGAAGCGCGCGGAGCGGTACACGTCCCACACCCAGGCGTCGGCGAGCCGCAGCTCGAAGTACACCTCGCCTGCGGCCGACCTGACCTGGAGGTCCACCTGGTTCGCCAGGTAGAAACGTCGCTCTGTCTCGACCACGTAGGAGAACAGGCCCACCACATCGCGATACTCGCGGTAGAGGGCCAGTTCCATCTCGGTCTCATAGTTCTCGAGGTCTTCGGCGCTCACTGCACCATCATGGACCATCGAGTGCCACAACCCCGGATCGCCGGTCTCGTCGCGCGCCGCGCCCAGGGCCCGTCGTGCTCGAGCCTCACCGCGCACCACGTCCCGGTCCAGCCGCGCGTCGCGCGCTCAGGCCTCGTCGCGCTCGGGGAGCCGCCAGCTCCGCCGGTGCTGCGGCGTCGGGCCGTGAGCCTTGAGGGCCTCGACGTGCACCGCGGAGCCGTACCCCTTGTTGCCGTCCCACCCGTACGCCGGGTACTGGCGGGCGAGGCCCGTCATGAGGCCGTCGCGCTCACACTTGGCCAGGACGCTCGCGGCCGCGACCGACGCGCACTGGAGGTCGGCCTTGACGAGCGTGCGCACGGCCGGGTCCGGCAGGGCGAGGTCGTCCTCGGGGTCGAGGTCGAACGCCTCGAAGAGGTCGACGCCCGGGCGGGTCAGCCAGTCGTGCTTGCCGTCGAGCAGGACCGCGTCGACCGGGCCGAGCGAGCGCCGCACCTGGGCCAGCGCCCGGCGCCCGGCGAGCCGCAGCGCCACGACGATGCCGTGCGCGTCGATCTCCGCCGGTCCGGCGTGCCCGACGGCCCACGCGAGCCCCCAGCCACGCACCGCGGGCAGCATGGCCTCGCGCGCCGCGGGGGTGAGCATCTTGGAGTCGGTCAGCCCCTTCGGGAACGTGCCCGTGCTCAGGTCCACCACGACGACGCCCACGCTCACCGGACCCGCCAGGGCGCCCCGCCCCACCTCGTCCATGCCGGCGACGAACCGGGCGCCCGAGTCGAGGATCGCACGCTCGTGGCGCAGCGTCGGCGGCTTGGGCCCGGTCGATCGCCTGACCGGTGCCTTGCGCGGAGCGCGACGGGCTGCTGCGGTCTCCGGCTCGCCCGCGACGAGCGGCGCACCGAGGTCGGTCGTCATGGCTCCGGCACCTCCGCGAACACGTCGCCCGGGTTGCGCATCAGCGTGAGGTCGCTGAGCGGCCACACCTTGACGAAAGCCGTCCCGACGACGTTGCTGATCGGCACGAACCCGCCGCCCGGCTTGCCGGTGTTGTACCGCGAGTCGGCCGAGTGCTGCCGGTTGTCACCCATGACGAACAGCATGCCCTCCGGGACGACCACGTCGAAAGGGTCCTGGCTCGGGACGGATCCCGGCTTGATGTACGTCTCGTCGACCGGCTGGCCGTTGACGCTCACGCGTCCCTGCGCGTCGCAGCACACGACCCGGTCGCCCGGTGTCCCGACGACGCGCTTGATGAGGTGCTCCCCGGTGTCCTGCGGGAGCAGCCCGACGAACGTCATGGCGGAGGTCACGGCGTTGCCGACGGGACCGCGGTCGGGCGCGACGTACGGCGGGAGCCAGTTCCCCGGGTCCTTGAAGACGACGACGTCCCCGCGGTGCACGTCGAACGCGTCGGGGACGAGGCGCGAGACCATGACCCGGTCGCCCTCGACGAGCGTGTCCTCCATCGAGGCGCTCGGGATGAAGAACGCCTGCACCAGGAACGTCTTGATCAGCCAGGACAGCACCAGCGCGCTGAGCAGGATGATGACGGTCTCGCGCAGCAGCGAGCCGCGCCGGGGCGCGGGCCGCGCACGGGACGAACCCCCGTCCATCTGGCTCCTCGTGTCCGTCTCCGTCGTGGGTGCCGCGCCGAGCGCGGGGTCGGGGCGGGGTGCTGCCTGTGCGGCGCTGTCTGTCACGCGCTCACTGTGCCACTGCGCGGGCCCTCGGGTGAAACCGGGAGCGGCTGCCGCGGCCCGGCCGGCAGGTGCCGGAACGCCGACGGGCGACCACCTGGAGGTGGCCGCCCGTGGACGTGTGACGAGGCTGACGCGGGGTCAGGCTCGGATCACTTCGAGGGGAGCGCGTCGCGCTTCTCCTTGATCTTCGCCTTCTTGCCGCGCAGCTTGCGCAGGTAGTACAGCTTGGCGCGGCGGACGTCACCGCGCGTGACGAGCTCGATCGACTCGAGGGTCGGGGAGTGCACCGGGAAGGTACGCTCCACGCCGACGCTGAAGCTGATCTTGCGGACCGTGAAGGTCTCGCGGATGCCGCCACCCTGGCGACCGATGACGACGCCCTGGAACGCCTGGACACGGGAGCGGTTGCCCTCGACGACCTTGACGTTGACCTTGACGGTGTCTCCGGCCCGGAAGACCGGGATGTCGCTACGCAGCGATGCTGCGTCGACGCTGTCCAGCGTGTGCATTGATCTCTCCCCGCCCTGCCACAGGTCAGACGCGTTCTCGTGGCCCACCGCGAGGTGGGTCCGGTTCAGTACGTGGGTGGTGCTCGCATGTGATCGGTCGCGCACGCGGACGTGCGGTGGGCTTCCCCTGTGGCAGAGGCCCGACCGGCGCACACCAAGGGTCTATTCTGCCACACCGCCGGCAGTGGCTCCGGGGGCGGGTCCGGCGCTGCCCGGGGCTCGGTGCAGGGCTCCCCCGCGCACCTCCCAGCCGAGCGAGGCGAGGAACGTCCGGTCGTGCTTGTCGAGGGTGCTCGCGTCGAGCGCCGCGATCAGGTCGGGTCGGCGGGCGGAGGTCTTCTCGAGCGCCCGGTCGCGGCGCCAGCGGCGGATCTTCGCGTGGTGCCCCGAGAGCAGCACGTCGGGCACCTCGAGGTCCGACCAGACGGGCGGCTTGGTGTACACGGGGTACTCCAGGAGGCCCGCCGCGCCGTGGGACTCCTCGACGAGCGACTCCGGGTTGCCGATCACCCCGGGCAGCAGGCGGGCGACGGCCTCGACCATGACGAGCGAGGCGACCTCCCCCCCGTTGAGCACGTAGTCGCCGATCGAGAGCTCGCTCACGCGGTGCCCGGCGGCGCGGTAGTGCTCGGCGACGCGAGCGTCGATCCCCTCGTAGCGCCCGCAGGCGAAGACGAGCTGGTCCTCGGTCGCCAGGGCTTCCGCGGTGCGCTGGGTGAACGTCGTGCCCGACGGCGTCGGCACCACCAGGTGCGCGGGTCCGGTCGCCGTCAGCTCGTCGATGGCCTGCCCCCAGACGTCGGGGCGCATGACCATGCCCGCTCCCCCGCCGAAGGGCGTGTCGTCGACCGTCCGGTGGCGGTCGGTGGTCCAGTCCCGCAGGTCGTGGACGCGCAGGTCGAGCAGACCCGCGACGCGCGCCTTGCCGACGAGCGAGAGGTCCAGGGCCGCGAGGTACTCGGGGAAGATCGAGACGATGTCGATGCGCACGTCAGTCGTTCGTCCCGTCGGTCGCGTCGTCGGTCTCGCCGTCGCCGGAGCCAGGCGTCGGCTCGACGACCTCGAGCAGGTCGGCGTCGCGCGCCAGGAGGCCGCCCGGCGGGTCGAGCACGACCCGCCCGCCCGGCACGTCGACGACGGGCACGATCGCGTGCACGAACGGCACGAGCGTGCGTGTGCCGTCGGTCTCCTTGAGCACGAGCAGGTCGTGCGCCGGGAGGTGCTCGAGCCCCAGGACCTCTCCCACGACCGTGCCGTCCTCGAGCTCGGCGCGCAGCCCCACGAGCTCGTGCGGGTACCAGGCGTCCTCCTCGTCGGAGGCGTCGGCCTCGACGACGAGCGTGATGCCACGCATACGCTCGGCCGCCGAGCGGTCGGCCACGCCCGCGAACGTCACGAGCCACTTGCCCTGGTGCAGCCGCGCGCGCTCGATCGTCAGCGGTCCCGCCTCGGCGGGCTCGGTGTCGATCGTGGACCCGACGACGAGACGCGCCTCGGGGTTGTCGGTGCGCATGTCCAGCGCGACCTCGCCGCGCAGTCCGTGGGCGCGGCCGATACGGGCCACCGTGAGCTGCATCGTGTGCTCCTTCTCGTCGTGTTCGTGCTCGTCGTGCGTGGGTCGTGCCGGAGCCCGCGACCGGGAGCTCCCACGGTGTCACCCGTGGGGCGCGGACGCACCTCCTGACCGCGCACCACGTCGGCGGGTGCCGAGACGGCGCCGAGCGGTCAGCGGCAGGTGGTGGGCAGACGACGAGGCCCGGTCCACCCTGAGGGGGAC
>NZ_JBHUAD010000131.1:0-11108 GCF_042789955.1 Oerskovia sp. NPDC056781 | reverse complement strand
CCTTTCGGCCGAGTCAGGACGCCCACCGCATGCTCGAGCGACGGGAACCGCATGCGCGGCGTCGAGGCCTTCCGGTCCCGCCGCCGCCGTGCCAGCCTGGAGGGACGACCCCGGGGCGCGGTGCTCCCTACCGCGAGCGCACAGCCGCCCGGGAAGGAGACCTGCCATGAGCTGGATCCGAGAGGCCGACGAGAGCGAGCCCAGCGGCGCCGTCGCGGCAGCGTTCGCGAAGGACCACGAGTCGCGCGGGTACGTCGCGAACCTCACGCGGCTCCTCGCGAACCGGCCCGCGGTGCTCGACGCGTGGATCGGGTTCAACGGCGCGATCAAGGCGTCCATGTCGCCCCGCCGGTACGAGCTCGCGACCTTCGCGGCAGCGCTGCGGCTCCGGTCGACGTACTGCGCGCTCGCGCACGGCGCGGTCCTCGCCGACCACCACGTCGGGGCCGACGCCGTGCGCGAGGTCGCCGAGGGGCACGACACCGTCCAGCTCTCCCCGATCGACCGCGCCGTCATGGACCTCGCGGACAAGGTCGCCGCGGGGGCCGCCGACATGACCGAGTCCGACCTCACCGAGCTGCGCGACCTCGGGCTCGACGACGGCGAGATCCTCGACGTGATCCTGGCCGCGTCGGCGCGCTGCTTCTTCAGCTCGGTCCTCGACGCGACCGGGACGCAGGCCGACGCGGTGTTCGCCGGCCTCGACCCGGCGTTGCGCGACGCACTGACCGTGGGCCGGCCGATCGCGACCCCCGACCCCGTGGGCCGGCACCTCGCCGGCTGACGTCCGGCCGCTCCCCTCCCCCCGCGGGAACCGTCCTAGGGTCGAAGCATGAGGTCGTCCCGTCGAGGCGCCACGAGCGCCGCCCTGCTCACCACCGTCCTGCTGCTCGCCGCGTGCTCCCCGGGGGGCGGGACGCCCTCCTCGACGAGCGCTCCGCCGTCGGGCACGTCCAGCCCCACCGCGACCGAGACGCCCACTCCCACCCCCACGCCCGAACCGACCACCGACGCCCCGGACCCCCTCGCCGGGTGGAGCCTGGAGCAGAAGGTGGGCCAGCTCCTCATGGTCGGGGTGAACGTGGGGAAGATCGACCAGGCGAGCTACGACGCGGTGCACCAGCACCACGTGGGCAACGTGTTCCTCGCGGGCCGCACCCAGGCCGGGTCGGTGCGCGTGAAGAACCTCGTCGAGTCGTTCACGGCCCTGGTGTCCGACGAGACGACGCACGGGACCCCGATGTTCGTCTCGACCGACCAGGAGGGCGGCGAGGTCCAGGTGCTCCGCGGACCCGGCTTCTCCGACATGCCGAGCGCCATGGCGCAGTCCGCGCTCTCCCCCGCGGAGCTCCAGGACCAGGCCACGTCGTGGGGCGAGGAGCTCGCGGACGCAGGTGTCGACCTCAACCTCGCACCCGTCATGGACGTCGTGACGAGCCCCGAGACGGCGGCGACCAACGCGCCGATCGGGTACTTCGAGCGGAACTACGGGTTCGGGGTCGAGACCGTGACGTCGCACGCGAACGCGTTCAGCGCGGGCATGGAGGAGAACGACGTCGACGTCGCGATCAAGCACTTCCCGGGCCTGGGCCGCGTCGGGGGCAACACCGACACGACGGCGGACGTCCGCGACGCCGTGACGACACGCGACGACCCGTCGGTCGCGGCCTTCCGGGCGGGGATCGAGGCCGGCGCGGCGTTCGTCATGACGTCGACGGCGATCTACGACCAGATCGACGGCAGCCTCCCCGCGGCGTTCTCGCCCGTGGTCGTGGACGGGCTGCTGCGCGGAGACCTCGGCTTCGGGGGCGTCGTCATCACCGACGACGTGTCGAAGGCCGAGCAGGTGCAGGCATGGTCTCCGGGCGATCGGGCGGTCCTGGCGATCGCCGCGGGCGGCGACATGGTGCTCGCCTCGGCCGACCCGACCGTGGTCCCCGAGATGGCGACCGCCCTCGTCGAACGCGCGCAGGCCGACCCCGCCTTCGCGGCCAAGGTCGACGCTGCGGTGCTGCGGGTCCTGGCGGCCAAGGAGCGCCTGGGATCCTGAGGGGACCGTCGGCCGCACCTGTCAACGCCCGTCCACACCCCGGTCCACACGTTGTCCCCATGCCTGTCCACAAAGTTATCCACAGACCTGGGGACAGTGTGCACAGGGGCGCACCACTCACGCGACCCCGAGGTACGCCTCCTTGATGCTCGGGTCCGCGAGGAGCTCCCGGCCGCCCCCGGAGCGCACGACCTCCCCCGTCTCGAGCACGTACGCGCGGTGCGAGCGCGACAGCGCCTGCCGCGCGTTCTGCTCGACGAGCAGCACGGTGGTGCCCTGCGCGTTGATCTCCGAGACGATCCGGAAGATCTGCTGGATGACCATGGGCGCCAGGCCCATCGACGGCTCGTCGAGCAGCATGAGCCGGGGCCGCGCCATGAGCGCGCGCCCGATCGCGAGCATCTGCTGCTCGCCCCCGGACATGGTCCCGCCCACCTGCGACGTGCGGTCCTCGAGCCGCGGGAACAGCTCGAAGACGCGGGCCAGCGTCTCGTCGTGCACGGCCTTGTTCTCGAACGTGCGCCCGTAGGCCCCCATCTCGAGGTTCTCCAGGACCGTCATGCCGGGGAAGATCCCCCGCCCCTCGGGCGCCTGCACGATCCCCTCCAGGACCCGCAGGTGCGGCTTCATGCGCGTGATGTCCTTGCCGTCGAACACGATCTTCCCGCGCGACAGCGGCCGGATCCCCGAGACCGCGCGCATGGTCGTCGTCTTCCCGGCGCCGTTGGCCCCGATGAGGGTCACGAGCTCGCCCTCCTCGACCGTGATCGACACTCCGCGCACGGCCTCGATCCGCCCGTAGGCGACCGTCATGTCCGTGATCTCAAGCAGGGGCATCTGCGTCTCCCTCGGGCAGCTCTTCGTCGGGTACGCCCAGGTAGGCGGCGATGACCTTGGGGTCGGACGTGACGTCCTCGGGGGTGCCCTCGGCGATGACCTTGCCGAACTCGAGCACCACGATGCGGTCCGTCACGCCCCGCACGAGGCGCATGTCGTGCTCGATGAGCAGGACCGTGTACCCGTCGTCACGGATGTGGCGGATGAGGTCCATGAGGGCCTCCTTCTCCGCCGGGTTGAAGCCGGCCGCAGGCTCGTCGAGGCACAGCAGCTTGGGCTCGGTCGCGAGCGCCCGCGCGATCTCCAGGCGCCGCTGCTCGCCGTAGGACAGGTTGCGCGCCTTCTCCGTGGCGCGCGCACCGACCCCGACGAACTCGAGGATCGCCATGGACCGGTCGATCGCGTCGCGCTCCTCCTGCCGGTGCCTCCTGGTGCGCAGCAGCGCGCCCGGCACCGAGGTCCGGTGCCGCGCATCGGTCCCGACGACGACGTTCTCCAGGGCCGTCATCTCGTTGAAGAGACGGATGTTCTGGAAGGTCCGGGCGATACCGAGGCGCGTGATCTGGTTGCGCTTGGCCTTGCCCAGGACCTGCCCGTCGAACCGCACGAGGCCCTTGGTGGGCCGGTAGACGCCCGTCATGGCGTTGAAGGCCGTGGTCTTCCCGGCCCCGTTGGGCCCGATCAGCCCCAGGATCTCCCCGCGCCGGATGTCGAACGAGACCGAGTCCAGCGCGGTCAGGCCGCCGAACACGACCGACACGTCCTCCATGCGCAGCAGCGGCTCGCCCACCTCGGTGCGGACCGTCCGGTCGGCCGCGACGATCGCGTCGACCAGCGCGGAGTCCGCGAGCTCGGGCCGCACCTCGGTCACGTCGACCATCACGGGCTCGGCGAGCCCGGCGCCGGGCAGGTACTTCTCGGCCATGGGCTCGCCCGCGTCCGCGGACCGCGACAGGTGCGCGTCGCCGACGTCGCCGCCGGCCCCCATGCCACCAGGATCGTTGCTCATCGGTTCCCCCCGTCGGTGGTCTCGTCGTGCTCGCCGGCACCGCTCCCGGCGGGGCCGTCTGTCCCGCTGCCTGTCCCGCTCCCCGTGCCCGACGCCGGAGCAGACGTCGCGTACGCGGCCTGCGGGCCGCCGTCGGGCATCTTGGCGAGCGTTCGGCGCGCCGCGACGTACAGCTCACGCCCGTACGTGAGGAGCTTCTGCCGGACGGGTATGAGCCCCTGCGGCCGGAAGATCATGAGCACCATGAGCGCGACCCCGAAGAACAGGTACTTGTAGTTCGCGATCTCGTTGCCGTCGATCGGGATGCCGAACAGGGACGTGCGCCCCAGGAAGAAGTTCGGCAGGTACACGATGATGAACGCCCCCAGGATCACGCCGAGCTTGTTGCCCTGGCCGCCCAGGACGACCGCGCACAGGAACAGGACCGAGTTGATGATGTTGAAGTTCGTCGGGATGACGAACTGCACCTGACCCGCGTAGATCGCGCCCGAGACGCCGCCGATCGACGCCCCGATGACGAATGCCCACAGCTTGAAGCGGAACGTCGGCACGCCCATGATCTCGGCCGCGTCCTCGTCCTCGCGGATCGCGACCCACGCCCTGCCCACGCGCGAGCGCTCGAGGTTTCCCACGAGCATGAGCGAGATGATGATGAAGACGAGCGACAGCCAGAACCACCACACGCCCGAGTTGAGCGTCGTCCCGACGTTGCCCGCCGAGAACACGCCGTTGGGCAGCTCCTCGGTGACCCCGAGCCGCGGGTAGGCGACCGACTTGAGGCCCTGGCCACCGCCCGTGATCTCGTCGAGGTTGTCCGCGAGCAGGCGCACGATCTCACCGAAGCCGAGCGTCACGATCGCGAGGTAGTCGCCGCGCAGGCGCAGCGTGGGCGAGCCCAGGACCAGGCCCGACATGGCAGTGATCGCGACCGCGACGGGCAGGATCGCGAGCCATGCCCAGTCGTCCGACAGCCAGCCCTCGGGCTGCGTCACGTTCCACGGGCTGTCCGGGCTCGTGAGGATCGCGAGCGTGTACGCGCCGATCGCGTAGAAGCCCACGTAGCCGAGGTCGAGCAGGCCCGCCTGCCCCACGACGACGTTCAGGCCGATCGCGATGAGCGCGTACATCCCGAACTGCGCCATCACGGCGCCGAAGTTGGTCCCGACCGTGGTCAGGACCGGGATGTTCAGGATCGGCAGCAGGGCCACGAACAGGATGAACGGGACCCCGACCCCCCACTGCGCGGGCCGCGCGAGCGCGTCCCACCACAGCCGGAACCGGTCCCCCACCCCGCCGTGAGGGCGCTGGGAGACTGGCGTCTGACCCGCGGGCGGGAGCTCGGGGCGAGGGCGCACGGGCTGGGTCGTGCCGTCGTTCTCCGCAGGAGTGCTGGTGCTCATGCTCGCGCCCTCCCCAAGGACTCGCCGAGGATGCCGGTCGGACGGAACATCAGGACCACGATCAGCAGGACGAACGCGACCACGTCGCGCCACTCGGTGCCGAACACGACCTGGCCGTAGTTCTCCATGACGCCCAGCAGCAGGCCACCGAGAAGCGCCCCGCGCAGGTTGCCGATCCCGCCGAGGACCGCCGCGGAGAACGCCTTGATCCCCAGGATGAAGCCGCCGGAGTAGATGATCCCGTTGGGGACGCGCAGCGTGTACAGCAGTGCCGCGGCACCGGCCAGGACACCGCCGATGAGGAACGTCAGCATGATGATGCGCTCGCGCGAGACCCCCATGAGGGTCGCCGTCACGGGGTCCTGCGCCACCGCGCGGATGCCCCGGCCGAACTTGGTGCGGTTGATGAACATGTCGGTCGCGAGTGCCAGGATCAACGCCGAGAACACGATGATGAGGGTCACGTTGGTGACGTTGGCGCCGAAGAGCGTGAACTGGACCTCGGGCTCGACCAGCCGGATCGGCTGCTCGGCGTTCACGCCGCCCAGCTCACCGCCCGTCAGTGCCGGGAGCACGAAGTGCACGAACTCCTGGATCACGAACGACGCGCCGATCGCGGTGATGAGGAAGACCAGCGACGGGGCCCCGCGTTTGCGCAGGGGTCTGTAGGCCACGCGTTCGAGCCCGACGGCGGCCCCTCCCGCGACCACCATGCCGCCGATCATCGCGATCCCCAGGTAGAGGACCGTGAGCAGGATGCCCTTGTCGAACGCGTCGCCGCTCGGGTAGAAGCCCAGGGCGAGGAGCGTGGCGTACTGCCCGAACATGCCGAGCATGAAGATCTCGGAGTGGGCGAAGTTGATGAGGCGCAGCACGCCGTAGACGAGCGTGTAGCCCACCGCGACGAGCGCGTAGACCGCGCCGTAGGTCAGGCCGTCGACGGTGAGGGCCCAGAAGTTGCGGCCGAGGGCCGCGAGGTCGAATCCGATGAGTGGGTCGGCGGCGAGGACGCCGTGGACGAGCATCGACATGCTGCTCCTTGAAGCCGGTGGGAGGGCGGTCGGCCGACCGCGGTACGCCCTCCCCGCGGGGAGGTGGGTGCACCGCGGTCCGCTCGGCGGCTGCCGTCAGGCGGCACCGCCCCCGGCCCGGCCGTGCTCGACCGGGAAGGGGGCGGCGCTGCGGGCAGGCAGGCGCCGACCGGCTACTGGACCTCGTAGATCCAGATCAGCGCGGACGAGAGCTCGCCCGTGTCGTCCCACTTGTAGGTGCGGGCCAGGCCCTCACCGTCGTAGTTCGTCACGAAGTCGAGCATCCCGGCACGGTCCGTGACGCCCGACGCGATGCCCGTGAGCATGATCGTCGCCAGGTCGTAGCCCTCGACCGAGTAGACGCCCGGAGCCTGGCCGTTGAGCGCCTCGTACGCGGCCGCGAAGTCGTCGGGAGCCGGACCGCACGGGCAGGACAGGATCGCGCCCTTGGACGCCGCGCCCGCCTGCGTGACGAACTGCGGGTCGTTGGTACCGTCCGCGGACACGAACGGGATGTCGACGCCGGCGTCACGCAGCTGCTGCGCGAACGGCGCGGCCTCTGCGTAGTAGCCCGCGTAGAAGACGGCGTCCGCGTCGGAGCTCGAGATGAGCTGCGTCGCGGCCGCGAAGTCCTTGTCACCGACCTTGACCTCGGCCGAGCAGGAGTCGTCGGCCGCGTCGCCGAGGCCCGCGGTGATCTCCTTCGCGAGACCCACGCCGTAGTCCGAGTTGTCCTGGACCACGCAGACCTTCTCGTACCCGAGCGTGTCCACCATGTACTTGGCGACCGCCGGGCCCTGGACCGCGTCGTTCGCGAGGCCGCGGAAGAACGTCTTCCAGCCGTTCTTGGTGATGTCGGGGTTGGTGGCCGACGCCGACAGCGACGGGAGGCCCGCCTGGCTGAAGACGTCGCCCGTCGCGGAGGTCTCACCGGAGAACGCCGGGCCGAGGAGCGCGATGATGCTCGCGTCGCCGACGATCTGCGGGGCGACCTGGGTCGCCTTCTGCGGGTCGCCCTCGGTGTCGAACTCCTTGATCGTGACCTGGCAGCCTGCGTTCGCGGCGTTGAACGCGTCCACCGCGACCTTGGCTCCGTAGAGGATGTTCTGCCCGAGCGCGGCGTTGGGGCCGGTCAGAGCACCCGCCATGGCGATCGAGGTGCCCTCGGCACACTCGGCCGTGCCGTCGCCGGCCGGGTCGACCGGGTCGCCCGACGTCTCGACCGGGACCTCGGCCCCGTCGATGTCGATCTGGACGGACGGCACGATCCTGAGATCGGCCGACCCTGACTCGCTCGACGTCTCCGTCGACCCTCCGTCGTCCCCCTGAGACTGGGTACCGCATGCGGTGATGGCGAGGGCGGCTGCCAGCGCGAGAGCCAGCCCACCCGTCGTTCGACGTGCTGTGCGTTGCATTCCGAACCTCCGTGCGCCAGATCGCACCTGGGTGCTCGGAGACCTCGCACCCGCGGTGGATCACCTGATATTCAGCACTGAATAACGTGCTGACGATGGCACAGGTCGGACCTGCGCGAAACCCCAGATGCACAATTGCAACCAGGGACTCACACGCGGCGAACCGGACAAGGCGCCCGTGGTCCGGGACCCGGGTCCGGCGACCTGAGTGCCTGGAACGTACGCGGGCGCGGTTACACGAGACTCCGTCCCTCGTTACGGCGCCGTCACGGGAACGTCTCGATCCGGTCCAGGAGCGGCAGGCGCGGAGCCGCCGGGTCAGGACGGGTACTGCGAGAACGCGGCCGTCGCGGGGTCGGAGCCGAGCCGGGCGTCGGAGTCGAGCGCGTCGATCGCCGCGACCTCGTCGGGCGAGAGCTCGAACCCGAACAGGTCGATGTTCGTCGCGAGCCGCTCGGGGTCCACCGACTTGGGGATCACGATCCGGTCGCTCTGGACGTGCCAGCGCAGGATCGCCTGGGCGGGCGTGACGCCGTGGGCGTCGGCGGCCGCAGCGACCGCGGGGTGGTCGAGGTCCGCTCCGCGGCCGAGCGGCGAGTACGCCTCGACCGCGATCCCGGCGGCCCGGGTCGCGGCCTGGGTCGCGCGCTGCTGGTAGGTCGGGTGGACCTCGATCTGGTTGACGGCCGGCACCACGTCGGTCTCGGCGAGCAGGCGCGCGAGGTGCTCGGGCAGGAAGTTGGAGACGCCGATCGCCCGCGCCGCGCCGTCGGCGTACAGCTTCTCGAACGCCCGCCAGGTCTCGACGTAGAGGTCCTTGCTGGGGACGGGCCAGTGGACGAGGTAGAGGTCCACGACCTCGACGTCGAGCTCCTCGCGCGAGTCCTCGAACGCCTGCAGCGCAGACTCGTACCCCTGGTCGCCGTTGCGGAGCTTGGTCGTCACGAAGATCTCGTCGCGGCGCAGGCCGCTCGCGCGCAGCGCGGCACCCACCCCGGCCTCGTTGTAGTAGCCGGCCGCGGTGTCGATGTGCCGGTAGCCGGCCTCGAGCGCCTGCTCGACGTTCTGCTGGGTGGCGTCGTCGGGCACCTTGAAGACGCCGAGCCCGACCTGCGGGACGGTGACGCCGTTGTTGAGGACGACGCCGGGAACCTGCGCGGGAGAGACCATCGTCCAGTTCTACCCTGGCACGCGCGGTGCGCACCACCCGTCTCGGCGACGGCGGGCAGGCGCGCGGGGGGAGTCGCTCGATGGCCGAGAGGTGAAGGCTGTGGAGCCCTTGCGACGACCGTGCACGAGGGTGCTGGAGACGACTGTGGCGCTGCTCTCATCCGCCGTGCCGGTCGCGACGCGCACCGGGTCCGGGTGGCACGGTGGTCTGGTGCCCCAGTCCCTTCCTCCGACCCGTGACCAGACGCCGGGCGGCTCCGTTCCCGCGCGCCCGCGGAACCGTGCCGTCTGGGTCCTCGCCGTGCTCGTGCCGCTCCTGGTCGTCGCCGCAGGGGTCACGTTCTACCTGACGCGCGCCGCTGCGGACCCGTCCGGGGAGGCCTCCCCCACGGGCTCGCCGTCCCCCACGGTCCCTCCGGTCCCCGCCGGACGGGTCGACCCGCCGGCGGTCCTGGACCCGGCGTCGGTCGAGAACCTCGAGATCCACCAGGAGTCGACTGCGGACGCCGGTGACGCGCGCTCGATCTCGACGGTCTCGATCCCTGGGGAGCGCTCCCTCTCGCACGCCTTCGGCCGGTTCGTCGACGCGACCGAGAAGGACTACGACGCCGCGATCGACCCGGACGGGGTGGGCAACGAGCTCAACGTCGGGTGGGACCTGGTGCTCGCGCAGGGTGACGTGCTGGGGGTGCGTGCCACGACGTACGCCTTCACGGGCGGGGCGAACGGCGAGGTCGGCTCCCAGACGTTCTACACCGACCTCCCGCGCGCGACCACGACGTGGTCCTCGGACCTCTTCACGGCCGACGGGCGCGAGCAGGCCGCGCGGTGGGTCGACGCGGCGCTCGACTCGGCCGGTCTGGGGTTCGACGACCCGGTGCCGTCGTCGGAGGACACGTTCCGGGACGTGCGTCTCGGGCCCGACGGCGCCGCGACCCTGGTCTTCCCGCCCGGCCTGGTCTCCGCCCGCTCCGACGGAGAGCTGGCCGTGCGCATCGAGCCCGACGCGACGCGGACGGCCCTGTCCGCCGTCGGGAAGCAGATCGCGGACGTCGCTGCGAGCGGCGCCCCGTTCATGGGGATCGCACCGCCCCCCGTCGAGCCGCCCGTGACCCCGCCGGTCGCGCCCGACCCGTCCGGCGCCCCCGACTGCTCGGTGCTGCGGTGCGTGGCCCTGACCTTCGACGACGGCCCGGGCAAGCACACGTCCCGACTGCTCGACACGCTCGCCGCGAAGCAGGTCAGGGCGACGTTCTTCCTCGTCGGCCGTTCCGTGACGTCGCATCCCGACCTGGTGCGTCGCGAGGTCGCCGAGGGGCACGCGGTGGGCAACCACACCTGGTCCCACCCCGACCTCTCGAAGCTGGGCACGGACCAGATCACGGACGAGCTGACCTCGACGGCGGACGCGGTCGAGGCCGCGTCGGGCGTCCGACCGACGCTCGTACGCCCTCCGTACGGCGCGACGAGCGACACTGTGACGAGTGTCCTCTCCCAGCGGAACGAGCCGGCGATCCTGTGGAACGTCGACACCGAGGACTGGAAGAACAAGGACACCGCCATGACGACCGAGCGGGCACTCGCAGGCGTCCGACCTGGGGCGATCCTCCTGATGCACGACATCCACGGCTCGACCGTGGACGCCGTCCCCGGCATCGTGGACGGCCTGCGGGCCGCAGGCTACACGCTCGTGACGGTGCCCGATTTGCTCGGCCCTGACCTGGTTGGCGGACACGCGTACTTCAATCGTTAGCATCAGGGCTAGCACAGTCGGAGTAACCCCTGTACCGTAGCCGGTGAGATTGCAGTGCCTCGCTTGTCCTTGCGCAACGGCCCCATGCCACCGCGAACCTTGTTACCCAAGAGTTGACGACGAACACCGTGATGTTCGGCTCCAGATCATGGAGCTGTTTGAAACTCTAGAAGGAGATCCCCATGGCATTGGGAACCGTGAAGTGGTTCAACGGCGAAAAGGGCTACGGCTTCATCGCACCTGAGGACGGCAGCGCCGACGTGTTCGCGCACTACTCCGCCATCCAGACGCAGGGCTTCCGCTCGCTCGAGGAGAACCAGCGCGTCGAGTTCGACGTGACGCAGGGCCCCAAGGGCCCGCAGGCGGAGAACATCCGCCCGCTCTGATCTCACTCGCCTCCGGGCGTAGCTGATCATTGAACGAGTGCCCCCGACCGTCTCGGT
>NZ_JBHUAD010000130.1:0-11270 GCF_042789955.1 Oerskovia sp. NPDC056781 | reverse complement strand
CCCCTGGGGGTGCCGGGCTCGCGTCCGTCGTCGTCGAACGACGGCGCAGGTCCCTAGAGAGCCCGTGCGTCGCCCTCGAGCAGCACGGGGATCCCGTCGCGGACCGGGTAGGCGAGCGGGCGCTCAGGATCGGTCGAGCGGAGCTCGGGACTGCCGTCCGGGGCCGTGCCGTCGACGAGCGTGGCTCCGGTCACGGGGCACCTCAGCGCCTCGCGGACCCACGGGTCGAGGGTGACCGGCCCGGGGGTGCCCGGCGTCGTGTCGTTGCTCATGTGCTCGGCCTCAGCTCTCGTTCTCGGTGGCGCGCACGAGCGACAGGACGTCGTCTCGCACCTTCTCCATGATGTCCTCGTCGGCGGCCTCGACGTTGAGCCGCAGGAGCGGCTCGGTGTTGGACGCACGCAGGTTGAACCACCACTGCGGGTGGGAGTCCCAGTGGGAGACGGTGAGGCCGTCGAGCTCGTCGACCACGACCGGCCCCGCCCCCTCCTCGGTCACGTACGCCTGGACGACGCGGGCCCGCGCGGCGGGGACGTCGTCGACCTGGGAGTTGATCTCGCCGCTCGCGGTGTACGGCTCGTAGACCTCGCCGAGCGCGGACAGCGGGTGCTCCTGCCCGCCCAGGGCCGCGAGCACGTGCATGGCCGCGAGCATGCCCGTGTCCGCGAAGAAGAAGTCGCGGAAGTAGTAGTGGGCGCTGTGCTCGCCGCCGAACACCGCGTCGTTGTCCGCCATCTGCGCCTTGATGAACGAGTGGCCGACACGTGTGCGGACGACCTTCGCCCCTGCCGCGGTCATGAAGTCCGGGACGGCGCGCGACGTGATGAGGTTGTGGATGATCGTCGGGACCCGCCCCGCGGCCTTCTCGCGCTCGACCTCGCGCAGCCCCACGAGGGCCGTGATCGCGGACGGGGACACCGGGTCGCCGTGCTCGTCGATCACGAAGCAGCGGTCGGCGTCGCCGTCGAACGCCAGGCCCAGGTCCGCGTCGTGCTCGACGACCGCGGCCTGCAGGTCCAGCAGGTTCTTGGGGTCGAGCGGGTTCGCCTCGTGGTTCGGGAACGTCCCGTCGAGCTCGAAGTACAGGGGCACGACGTCGAGCGGCAGCGCCTCGAGACCTGCCGCGGTACCCAGGACCGCGGGTGCCGTGAGGCCGCCCATGCCGTTGCCCGCGTCGATCACGACCTTGAGCGGGCGGATGCCCCGCAGGTCGACGAGCGAGCGCAGGAAGGACGCGTAGTCCGCGAGCATGTCGCGGTCGGTGATCTCGCCACGGTCCGCGACCGGGGCGGGCAGCTCGCCGTCGAGGTACTCCTGGGCGAGCTCGCGCACCGCGATCAGGCCGGAGTCCTGCCCGACCGGTCGGGCGCCCGCACGGCACAGCTTGATGCCGTTGTAGACCGCGGGGTTGTGCGAGGCCGTGAACATGGCGCCCGGGACGTCCAGCGCGCCCGACGCGTAGTAGAGGCCGTCGGTCGAGCACAGCCCGATCCGGAGCACGTCCACGCCGGCGTCCGCGAGGCCGCCGGCGAACGCGTCGACGAGCTCGGGTCCGCTGTCGCGCATGTCCCGCCCGACGGCGACGCTCGGGCGGGCGGTCGCCTCGCCCCCTGTGGCGGTCGCCTCGGGGAGGACCACGACGCGGGCGAAGGCCGCGCCGATCGCACGGGCGACCTGTGGGTTGAACTGGTCCGGGACGGTGCCTCGGACGTCGTAGGCCTTGATGAGCTGGGTCAGGTCGATGGGCACCCGGTCAGCCTAGCCGGGACGGCCGGGGAGCGCGTTCAGTCGCCCTCGGCGCGCAGGACCCGCAGGTGACCTCGGCGCCCGACCTCGGTGACGTCGTCGGGCTCGGGACCGGGGCGCGGGCGGCCCGCCTCCCGGACGGCCTCGGCGAGCGCCGAGAGGTCGTCGGCGCTGGGGCCGGTCTCGACGAAGTGCTGCGCGAGACGCACGACCTCCCAGCCACGGGGCGCGGTGAGGCGCTCGGCGTGCTCGGCGCACAGGTCGTAGCTGTGCGGCTCGGCCAGGTGGGCCAGGGGCCCGAGCACGGCGGTCGAGTCCGCGTAGACGTAGGTGAGGGTCGCCACCGAAGCACGGGTGCATGCGGTGCGCGAGCACTGTCTGACGGATCTCACGGGCTGACACTACGCCCTGCGGGGTGGTCGCGGTGCCATACACGCCGTGCACCCGTCCCGCACGTCGTGGTCACGTCGCGGTCGCGGCGGACGCCCGGCGGTTCGTCTAGGCTCGGAGGCGTGCCCGGTCACTCGCCCTCCCCCGCCCCGCACGGTTCGCGCCGTCGCCCCGAGAAGGCGTCGACCGACGCCCCGGCGCCGCTCGTCGCGTCTCTGCAGATCCCACCGCGCGGGCCGGACCTCAACGACGTCGGACCGCACCCGCGACGTCGCGACCGGCGCGGACGCGGCGTGCGCGGGCCGCTGCTCCCGCCGTCGGCCCCTGCGAACCGCACGCGCGGCGAGAAGTTCGACGAGCACGTCATCGCGACCATCAGCCTGCTCGAGCGCGGATGGTCCCGCCAGCTCCACGGCACCGAGTTCGCGGTCGAGGACGTCCCGCCCTCGGACCCCGCCCCGTGGGAGGACGCCGGGGTCCCCCTCGGGCGCTACTTCCCTGCCGACGCCGGGCAGCCGGCCCGCATCGTCGTCTACCGCCGCCCCGTCGAGTCCCGGGCGTTCGACGACGACGACCTGGCCGACCTGGTGCGCGACGTCGTCGTCGAGCAGGTCGCGCACATGCTCGCGCGCACGCCCGAGGAGATCGACCCCCGCTACCAGGGCCGCTGAGGGGTCAGTCGGGCAGCCCCGCGGTCCGCGTGGCGCGAACGTCCACGCTCCCCTGGCTCTCGGCCGGAGGAACCGGCAGGAGCACGGAGACCAAGGTTCCCGGCGCCCCCTCGGGCGCGCCGGCGAGCGGGGCACCGACCGTCACGAGGACCGACCAGACGGGCTCGGGCCCGGTCCCGTCCTCGCCCGCGTCGAGCGTCAGGACGGCCGGTTCGGTACCGGCCCCCAGCACGGCGGCGTCGAACGTGGCGGTCGAGCCCGCAGGGACGTCGAGGTCCTTCTGCCCGAGCAGGGCACCGTCCGGCCCGTAGGCACGCAACGTGCCGCGGAACGCCCCCGCCGGGTCGGAGTCCTCGGAGCGCTCCCGAGAGACCGCGCCCACGCGGACCAGGCTCGACGTACCGGGCACCAGCGTGACGGTGCCGCGGTCGTGCGTCCCGCGCGTCCCGGCGGGCGTCTCGTCGCCGGTGCCAGCCGCAGCGACCGGGACCGACGCGATCCACGCGCGGTCGACCGGTGCCGCGCCCGAGGGCGAGTCCTCAACGGCGTCGCCCGCCCGGGCCTCGGACGCACCGGCCACGACCGGCACCGTGGCGTCCACGACGACCGTGTACGACCCGGCGGGCAGCCCCCCGAGCGACTGGTCGGTCACGGCTCCCGGGGACAGCTCGACCTGCTCGCCCCCACGCACCCGGACGCGACCGTCCGCACCGTAGACCGTCAGGGTCGCGGTCCCCGCTTCGGCACCCGGTGCCAGGAGCCGGACCTGCGGGGCGAGCACGTCGTCGACGGCCTCCCCCGAGCTCGTGAACCCGACGGCGGTGCTGAGCGACGGCGCGGCCCCGGGGACCACGTAGTCGACGCCGAGCGGCACGAGTCCCGCCAGCGTGCTGTGCTGCAGGTAGGCCGCGACCGTCCCTCCCGTCGACTCGACACGGACCGTGAGCCGGCGCTGCTCGGGCGCTGCCGCCTCGACCAGCGTCACGACCTCCTCGCCGGGCGGGACCAGGTACTGGCCCCCACCGCTCAGGACGACCGGGCCCCCGGGACCCCACACCTCGATCCGCACGGTCGCAGGGGTGCGGCCAGGGTTCTGGAGCACGAGCTGCGCGCTGCTGCCGACCTCGGTGCTCCCCCCGACGAGCCAGTGGTCGATGCCCGGTGTCGCGCAGCTCGCCGCAGCGAGCCCGCGCAGGTCCCCCGCGGTCGTCGTCGACGCCACGGCGGCCGCGACACGCGTGTCGACCGGCATCCCGGCGCCGACCCGCAGCGCCTGCCCCTCGGCGACGTCGGCCAGCGAGACCACCGTGGCCCCCGCGTCGTCCGGTTCGAGCGGCGCCGCGTCGAGCGCCTCGAGCCCCGTGAGCGTCACAGGCGTCTCTCCGGGAGCCCCCGTCGTCGAGCCCCCGCCGACCACACCGGCGCGCAGCACGGTCGCCGTCTCGACAGGAGCGGCGCCGAACTGGGCGTCGCCCACCTGTGCCGAGTCCGCCAGGCGGACGGGCGCGGGGCACACGAGAGTACGTTCGGGCGTCGACGCCTCGATCTGCTCGACGTCCGGCGCGGCCCCGGGGACCGTCCCGAAGTCGTCCGGAAGCCCGACGGCGGCCACCGCACCCGTGAGGGCGACGGCCACCAGTCCGGTGCCGATCGTCGCCACGCGGCGCAGCAGGGGGTGCGGTCTGGCGCTTCTGGTGGTCACGGGCACTACCTCGTTCCGGTCCGACGACGTCCCACCGGTACGGCGAGGAGCACGAAGATCAACAGGGTCAGACCCGCCACCGCGAGCCAGGGCGACCGGTGCTCGGGGACGAAGCCGATCGAGAGCGCCCCCTCCTCGGAGCCGAGGAGGAAGGCTTGGCGGCCGTCGACCTCGGTGCGTTCGAGGAGACGACCGTCGAGCGTCGCGGTCCAACCGGGATCCGCGGTCTCGGCGAGCACGATCGCGCGCTCGGCACCACCCGCCTCGACGCGGGTCGCGACGGACCTGTCGTCAGCAGGGAGGAGCCGTTCGACCACGACGGGCTCGTCGGTGGCGTCCGGGTCCGCGACCGGCAGCGTCTCGACGACACGCGCCCACGCCGGGGCGTCCGTCTCCAGCGGGCCGGGAGCGACCCGCCACAGCACCGATGTCTGCCCCTCGGTCACCCGCTCGAGTCCCGGCACCATGTCGAGACGCGCCACGAGCTCGGCACGCTCACGCTCCGCGACCGCGTCCTCGGTCGTCGAGGTCGGCAGCACGACGGCACCGACGCCCAGGTCACCGAGCTCGCGCGCCGCGCCGGCAGCACTCCCTGTCGCCATGCCCGCCACGATCGCCGGCAGGTCCCCCTGCGCGTACGACGGGTCGACCATGGCCCGCGCCTGCACGACGCTCGACGCGTCGATCATCTGGGGCCCGTCTCCTCGCAGGAGCGCGTACTCGAGGACCCCGCCGGGGGCGAGCTCGAGCGACAGCACGCGCACCTCGCGACCGGAGTCCTGCATCTGCTGGCCGACCTTCGGGACGACAGGCTCGGTCACGACGGCCAGGTCTCCGACGGTCCCGTCCCGGTCGGTCGCCGTCAGGGTCCACGACGTCACCGACGCGACGGGGACGAGGACCGCGACCAGCGCGAGCAGGCCGACTCCGCCCGCCCGCCACCCGGCGAGCGCACGGTCGCGACGGGCCGTGCGGCGGGGGTGCTTCTCGACAGGCTGCCGCGCTCCCGTCGTGCTGGACGTGGGCGCCCCCTGCGTCTCCGCGGATGCCGCGATGCCGTCCGCAGTGACCTGCGGGTCGGCCGGTCGGGCGTGCCGCAGCCCGGGAGCCCCGAGCAGCGCGGCCCCCAGGAGCCCCAGGACGACGACCGAGACCCCTGCGCCCGGCCAACCGCGGACAGGACCGTCGGCCGAGACGGCGACCTCGACCGCCCCGGTGACGACGGCGGCGGCGAGACCCAGTGCGGCGACGAACCAGGCGCAGGCCACGCCGGCCACCCGCGCCCGGAAGAGCGCGAGCACGGCGAGGGTCGCGACCAGCGTTCCCGTCGCCAGGGGCGCGAAGCGGGCGACCTCGCCGACCACCCCGCCGTCGAGGCCGAACCACGGTGCCACCTCGACCGGCATCCCGAGGAGCTGCTGCCACGCCGGTGCCGCTTCCGAGCCGACCGGCACACCGGGACCGGTCGCCAGGAGGCGCCACCCGCCGTCGGTCCAGGTGGTACCGACGTGATACCAGAAGGGGGCCAGGAGCACGAGAGAGGGAATCAGGACCAGGAGCAGGTACCGGCGGTGCTGCCGCGCCGCCACGGCGACGACGCCCAGCGCCAGGACGAACACCGGGAGGAGGATCGGGGCCCCGCACACCGCGACGAGCAGAGCGAGCCCCGCCGCTGCCGCCGCGCCGACCGAGCCTGGCCGCCGCCGCCGGAGCGCTCGCCGGCCCGCCTGCGCACGGCCGCCCACCGGGCCGAGCGCAGGGCTCAGCTCGTCGTACGCCTGAACTCCCAGGGCGCGCAGGATACCCAGCGCGACCCACGGAAGGGCGGCGTGCGCCACGAGCGCCCCGAGCCGTCCGTCGCCGAGCGCGAGGACGAAGGACGGGGCGGCGACCCACACGAGCGCGGCCCAGGCCCGCAGCCAGACGGAGCGGGTCACCCCGCCCGCCGCGAACCAGGCACCCAGCCCCGCGACCACGAACGACAGCATCACCAGGACGCCGACCGCCGGCTGGAGCGATCCCCCGCCGAGCAGCGCCAGCGGGAGGAGGAACGTCGTGAACGGGTCGGCAGGTGCGGGCGAGCCCAGCCCGTCCGCGACCCAGCCACCGGTCGCCGCCTGCCAGATGGCCGCGAAGCTCCCGTCCGCCGGGAGGAGCTCGCCACCGACGAAGCGTCCACCAGCGGCGAGGGTCCCGAGGACCGACCCGAAGACGACCGCGGTCAGTGCGAGGAGGGCGAGCGTCAGCAGCCCGAGCATGGTGCGACGCCGACGACCGATCGCGCGGAGCTCCGCCCGCTCGAGATCCGTGGGAGCCGTCGACACCCGGTGCTCCTCGGCGTTCGCCAGCCGGTGGTCCCTGCGCTCCCCGAGGACGTCGCGCCAGGTGCCCTGCAGGGGGGTCAGCGCACGTCTCGGGAGAACGCTCGTGCGGCGGACCGACCGGCGGGACCGGGCGAGCGCGGGGAGCCGGACGACCGCCCAGAGCGGCGCGAGGAGCTCGTCCCGCGCCTGCGCCGGCCGCTTGATCGCGAGTCGGTACATGGCCTGGAACGGCGCCCACAGGATCATGGCGATGACGGCGGGTACCAGCATCGGCCAGGCGACGCTCACGAGCCGGTAGTGCAGATGGCTGCGACGCCGGGGCCCGTACGACGCCTCGACGTCCGGGACGCGGGGCTCGTCGTCGTCCTCGTGGCGCCCTTCGTCGCGGAGGTCGAGGAGCGACGCCTGCGCGTGCCGGACGACGGCGCGCGGCACGACCACGACCCGGTGCCCGGCGAGGCGCGCGCGGCGGCAGAGGTCGAGCCCGTCCCCGAACACCCCGTACTCGGGGTCGGTGCCCTCCAACGCCTGCCAGACCGAGGTGCGCACGAGCGCACCGGCGAGACCCACCGCGAAGACGTCCTCGCGGGCGTCGTGCTGCCCCTGGTCGATCTCGTGCTCGTCGATCCCGGTCATCCTGCGACCGAGCGGGGAGACCGTGAAACCGACCTCGAGGAGCACGCCGTCGGAGTCCCCGTCCAGGTCCCACCGGCGCTGCTTCGCACCGGCGATCGCCACCGCGTTCGAGTGCTCGACCGCCCGGAGCAGCTCCGCCAGGGCGCCGGGCTCGGGGGTGGAGTCGTCGTGCAGCAGCCAGATCCAGGTCGGTGGGTCCTGCGCACCGCGGGACGCGAGCGCGATGTCCACGGCCTGCCCGAAGGTGCGCGCGTGAGGGGCTGCGAGGAACCGCGCGCCACCGAGCTGGAGCTCCTGGTACTCGCTCATCGCCTGGGACGCAGCGACGTCGACCACGATCACGGTGTCCGGCACGGCCGACTGGGACCGGACGGCGTCGAGCGTGTGCGGCAGGTAGCGGGTGTGCCCCTGGGTGACGACCACTGCGGTCACCGAGACGACGGCGGGCACCGAACCGGTCACCGCCGCGACGGCGTGGGGCGACGCACCACGTGCGCGCTGCTGCGCCGCACCTGGCTGGTGGTAGGGACCGGTCACCGTGGTCGTGTCTGAAGAAGTCATCCTGGCCACATCATGACCCGCGCTCAGCGCAGAACGTGGGACCTCGACACGGCAGGTCGTCTACCCGAGCGACAGTTCGCCCGCTCCCGGCCTGCGGGACGGCGTGCTCAGACCACCCGGCGCTTGAGCTTGCGACGCTCGCGCTCGGAGAGGCCGCCCCAGATGCCGAAGCGCTCGTCGTGCTCGAGCGCGTACTCGAGGCACTCGTCCCGGACCTCGCAACCCGTGCAGACCTTCTTGGCCTCGCGCGTCGAGCCCCCCTTCTCAGGGAAGAACGCCTCAGGATCGGTCTGAGCGCACAGCGCGCGCTCCTGCCACCCCATGAGCCCGTCGTCCACGACCTCACCGAAGAGAGGCAGCACAGGAGCCACCGTCTCTACCGGCCGACCCGCATCCGAGGGAAAGACCCCCAGATCATCGCCCAGCACGTTCCACATGATGCGCCCCTTCATGCCGTTATATGAAAACTGCATTAGAGAAATTACACGCGTGTCATCCACGTCCGTCAAGCCGAAATGTGCTATCCGGGCGATTCGGTGGGTGAAATCACGACGTCGGACGTCTCGGCGCGTCCTAGGCTGGGCCGCATGGCCGCAACCTCGACCCCTCCTATGCACATCGCTGACCTGCAGCGTCTCATCACCCGAGACCCCGGTCGCCCACGCCTGACCTGGTACGGAGACGACGGCGAGCGCGTCGAGCTGTCGGGTGCGGTGCTGCACAACTGGGTCAACAAAACCGTCAACCTCCTCGTCGAAGAATTCGACGCCGCCCCCGGGACACGCGTGCTGCTCGACCTTCCTCCGCACTGGCGCGCGGTCGTCTGGGCGCTCGCCACGTGGCGGACCGGGGCCACGCTCGTGCTACCGCCTGCCACGGAGGGGAGCGCCGCCGTCGGGCAGGAGCAGGACAGAGGCGTCGCCGACGTCGATGTCGTGGTCACCGCGCACCCCTCCTCCTGGACGGGCGCCGGCGCCCAGCTCGTCGCCGTCCCCCTGCCCGCCCTCGCGCGCCGGTTCGACGACGACCTGCCGCCCGGGACCGTCGACGCCGGCTCCGCCGTCATGACCTACGGTGACCAGATCGGCTGGGCCGAGGAGATCGACCCGACGGCGATCGCGGTCGAGCCCGCCCTCCGCCACGAGGACCTGGTCACGTGGGCGCTCGCGTGCACCCCGCGCCCGACGGCCTCCGAGCCGCGGACGCTCGTCGGCGAGGACGACCCGCTCGTCCTGCTCCGCCGGACCCTGCAGGCGTTGTCCCTCGACGGCTCGGTGATCGTGACGTCCGTCGCGAGCACGACCGCGCTCGCGGACGCACCCGAGCGGCTCGACCGTCTCCGCGCGACCGAACGCGTCACCGACTGATCCGCGAGAACCACCACCACACCTGCACGACCTCGTGGTTCGCGAGGACTCCACCGGTCGATAGGCTGTGCGACATCATGAGCAGCTCCGCCGGCGCACCGAACGCCCTCCGTGTCATCTGCGTGATCTACAACCCCGGGCCGGAGCTCGTGGAGTTCGCGACATCGCTTCGGACCGCGACCTCCCGCGCGACCGAGCTCGTCCTGGTCAACAACGGCGGGCCCAGCGAGCTCGCGGAACGGCTCGCGCACGAGCCCGGCACGCGTCTGGTCGAGTCCGGCGGGAACCTGGGCTACGGTCGCGCCGCGAACCTGGGTGCGCGCGGGGCCGCCGGCGAGTGGATCGTCGTCGCCAACCCCGACCTCGTCTGGACGCCCGGTTCTCTCGACGCGCTCGTCGCGGCGGGCGCCCGGCACGAGCGTGCCGGCGCACTGGGTCCTCGGATCCTCAACACGGACGGCACCGAGTACCCCTCCGCGCGCGCCATCCCGTCCCTCCGGCTCGGTGCGGGCCACGCCCTGCTCGGCAGCCTGTGGCCCGAGAACCCCTACTCCCGCGCGTACCGGAGCGCCAACGCCCCCGGGGACGCGACGGAACGGGTCGCGGGATGGCTCTCCGGCGCGTGCCTCCTGCTGCGCCGTGACGCGTTCGAGCAGGTCGGCGGATTCGACGAGGGCTACTTCATGTTCTTCGAGGACCTCGACCTGGGCGACCGGTTGTGCCAGGACGGCTGGGAGAACGTCTTCGTCCCCTCCGCCGAGGTCACGCACGTCCAGGGCGTCTCCTGGAAGAAGGACCCCGCACCGATGATCCGCGCGCACCACGTCAGCGCGCACCGCTACCTGACGAAACGGTACGGCGCGTGGTACCAGGCGCCGCTGCGCTGGGCGCTGACCGTGGGCCTCTTCGTCCGCGAGCGGCTCGAGATCCGGGGCGCACGGCGCCGATGAGCGGCGCATGCGGCACAATGGCCCGCATGCGTGGAATCATCCTGGCCGGCGGATCCGGCACTCGTCTGCACCCGATCACCCTCGGCATCAGCAAGCAGCTCGTCCCCGTCTACGACAAGCCGATGATCTACTACCCGCTCTCGACCTTGATCCTCGCGGGTATCAAGGACATCCTCGTCATCACGACGCCCCACGACGCTGACCAGTTCCGTCGCCTCCTCGGCGACGGGTCCCAGTTCGGCGTGTCGATCGAGTACACCGTCCAGGCCGAGCCCAACGGGCTCGCCCAGGCCTTCGTCCTCGGCGCCGACTTCATCGGCAACGAGCCGGCGGCCCTGGTGCTGGGAGACAACATCTTCTACGGCCCCGGGATGGGGTCGACGCTCTCGCGCTACGCAGACCTCGACGGCGGCGCCGTCTTCGCGTACCGCGTCGCCGACCCGACGGCGTACGGCGTCGTCGAGTTCGACGCCGACGGTCGTGCGCTCTCGCTCGAGGAGAAGCCCGCCGCCCCGAAGTCGAACTACGCGGTCCCCGGCCTCTACTTCTACGACAACGACGTCGTCGCGATCGCGCGCGACCTCGCCCCGTCCGCACGCGGCGAGTACGAGATCACCGACGTCAACCGGACCTACCTCGAGCAGGGGCGCCTGCAGGTCGAGGTCCTCCCCCGTGGTACCGCCTGGCTCGACACCGGCACCTTCGACTCGCTCGTGGAGGCCTCCGACTTCGTCAAGACGATCGAGCACCGCCAGGGCCTCAAGGTCGGCGCGCCCGAGGAGGTCGCCTGGCGCCGTGGCTTCCTGAGCGACGACGAGCTGCGCGAGCGTGCGGAGAAGCTCGTCAAGTCCGGCTACGGGACCTACCTGCTCGGCCTGCTCGAGCGCGACTGACCAGCGACCTCGAAGGCCCGCCGTCGACCG
>NZ_JBHUAD010000129.1:0-11314 GCF_042789955.1 Oerskovia sp. NPDC056781 | reverse complement strand
AGATGGTGCCGGGCCCTTCAGGAGATGCCCGTCCGGCAGAGCCGGGGTGGGATCACTTCTCCTTCGAGTCCTTGGCGTCCTCGACGGGGGCGTCCTCCACGACGGGAGCGTCCTCGACGACGGGCGCGTCCTCGATCGTGGCGTCCTCGACGGGAGCGTCCTCGACCTTGGCGGCCTTGGGCTTGCTGGCCTTCTTCGCAGCCTTCTCGGCCTCGCGGACGACGGCCTGCTTGGGGCTGACGGGCTCGGTCACGAGCTCGATGACGGCCATGGGGGCGTTGTCGCCCTTGCGGTTGCCGACCTTCGTGATGCGCGTGTAGCCACCGTTGCGCTCCGCCATCTGCGGGGCGATCTCGGTGAACAGCGTGTGCACGACGGACTTGTCGCGGACGACGGTCATGACGCGACGACGAGCCGCCAGGTCACCGCGCTTCGCGAACGTGATGAGGCGCTCGGCCACCGGACGCAGGCGCTTGGCCTTGGTCTCGGTCGTCGTGATGCGGCCGTGCTCGAAGAGCTGCGTGGACAGGTTCGCGAGGATGAGACGCTCGTGAGCCGGGCCACCGCCGAGCCGCGGACCCTTGGTGGGGGTAGGCATTGATCTTGCTCCTTAGAAGTGGATCGTGCGTGCGGCCGAGCCGCGAGCACGGAAGGTCAGAACTGCTGCTGCCCGTCGGAGAACGTCGCCTCGTCCTCGTCGGCCTCGTAGTAGTCCGCCGTGGAGGGGTCGAAGTCCAGCGGCGAGTCCTTGAGGTTCAGGCCGAGCTCTGCGAGCTTCTCCTTGACCTCGTTGATGGACTTCGCGCCGAAGTTCCGGATGTCCAGCAGGTCTGCCTCGCTGCGAGCGACGAGCTCGCCGACCTGGTGGATGCCCTCGCGCTTGAGGCAGTTGTACGAACGGATCGTGAGGTTGAGCTCCTCGATCGGGAGCGCGAGGTCCGCAGCGAGCGCGGCGTCCGTCGGGGACGGGCCGATCTCGATGCCCTCGGCCTCGACGTTGAGCTCACGGGCGAGGCCGAAGAGCTCGACGAGCGTCTTGCCGGCCGAGGCCAGCGCGTCGCGCGGGGAGATCGCCTGCTTCGTCTCGACGTCGACGATCAGCTTGTCGAAGTCGGTGCGCTGCTCGACGCGGGTCGCCTCGACCTTGTACGTGACCTTGAGGACCGGCGAGTAGATCGAGTCGACGGGAACACGGCCGATCTCGGCGTCGAAGGACTTGTTCTGGTTCGCGGAGACGTAGCCACGTCCACGCTCGACCGTCAGCTCGATCTCGAGCTTGCCCTTGTCGTTGAGGGTGGCGATGTGCAGGTCCGGGTTGTGGACCTCCACGCCCGCCGGCGGGACGATGTCCGCGGCGGTGACCGCGCCAGCACCCTGCTTGCGCAGGTACATCACGACCGGCTCGTCGTTCTCCGAGGAGACCACGAGGTTCTTGATGTTGAGGATGATCTCGGTGACGTCTTCCTTGACACCGGCAACGGTGGTGAACTCGTGGAGGACACCGTCGATGCGGATCGAGGTCACTGCAGCGCCCGGGATGGACGAGAGCAGCGTGCGACGAAGCGAGTTGCCGAGGGTGTAGCCGAAGCCAGGCTCGAGCGGCTCGATGGAGAAGCGCGAACGGTTCTCCGAGATGACCTCTTCGGTCAGGGTGGGGCGCTGTGCGATCAGCACTGGTGTGTTCCTTTCGGTGTGCGTCCGCTATATGACGCATCACGGGCAACGCGTGCTCCTGGGCGGGACTCTGTCCACCCGCCCAGGGTGCTGCGCCCGTCGTCGCGCCGGCCGGCAGGGCCGGCGGCAGCGCGACGACGAGCGGAGCAGAGGATCAGACGCGGCGACGCTTGGGGGGGCGGCAGCCGTTGTGAGCCTGGGGCGTCACGTCCTGGATCGAGCCGACCTCGAGGCCCGTCGCGGTGAGCGAACGGATCGCGGTCTCACGGCCGGAGCCGGGGCCCTTGACGAAGACGTCGACCTTCTTGACGCCGTGCTCCTGGGCGCGGCGGGCCGCGGACTCAGCAGCGAGCTGCGCGGCGAACGGCGTCGACTTGCGCGAGCCCTTGAAGCCGACGTGCCCGGCCGAGGCCCAGGCGATGACGGCACCGGTCGGGTCGGTGATCGACACGATCGTGTTGTTGAACGTGCTCTTGATGTGCGCCTGGCCGTGGGGGACGTTCTTCTTGTCCTTGCGGCGCGGCTTGCGGGCCGCGGTGGCGCGAGTCTTGGGAGGCATTTCTGGATCTTCTCCTGGTCTGAGGTGTTCGGACCGGGTCGGCGTGCGCCGCGCGGGTGAGCTCGAGGCTCAGGCGCCCTACACGCGTTCCACGGACTACTGCTTAGCGGGCCTTCTTCTTGCCGGCCACGGTGCGCTTGGGTCCCTTGCGGGTACGCGCGTTGGTCTTGGTGCGCTGCCCGCGGACGGGCAGGCCGCGGCGGTGACGCAGGCCCTCGTAGCAGCCGATCTCGACCTTGCGGCGAATGTCAGCAGCCACCTCACGGCGGAGGTCACCCTCGAGCTTGTAGTTGCCCTCGAGGTAGTCACGCAGCGCGACGAGCTCGGTGTCACCGAGGTCCTTCACGCGAACGTCCGGGGAGATCCCGGTGGCGGCCAGCGTCTGCTGGGCGCGGGTACGGCCGACGCCGTAGATGTAGGTGAGCGCGATCTCGAGCCGCTTCTCGCGGGGGAGGTCGACGCCGACAAGACGTGCCATGTGCCTTCCGGCTCCTGTTACTTCGTTCGGAGGTCTACCGCACCATCTTCCCGCGGAGCTGCGGGCCCCGGCCTCCGAGCCGGGGGTTCCCCTCAGTGGGCCTGTGCGGCCCGACCGTGAGGTTCGTGGTGGTGCGCTGGTTGGCACCCGAGGGTGCCGGCGATCGGTCCGCTCTCGCGGACCTGCATCACCGTGCGCCGGAGCGCCGGGGACTCAGCCCTGGCGCTGCTTGTGACGCAGGTTCTCGCAGATCACCATGACGCGACCGTGCCGGCGGATCACCTTGCACTTGTCGCAGATCTTCTTGACGCTGGGCTTGACCTTCATCAGTCTGTTCCTCCGCCGCCGCACGCACGCGCGGGCGAACCCAGGCCTGCGGCAGCAGTTGTTTCGAGTGGTGGATTCTTGACGACTACTTGTAGCGGTAGACGATCCGGCCACGGGACAGGTCGTACGGGCTCAGCTCCACCACCACTCGGTCCTCGGGGAGGATCCGGATGTAGTGCTGTCGCATCTTGCCCGAGATGTGAGCCAGAACCTTGTGCCCGTTGGCCAGCTCCACGCGGAACATCGCGTTCGGCAGGGCCTCGACCACGCTGCCCTCGATCTCGATGACACCGTCCTTCTTTGCCATATCCTCCGCTAACTCTCGTCCGAACTGCTTCCCACGCACCCGTGCTCTACGAGGACCGGTGAGTGGACGTCGTGTGCATTCCGCCCTGCTGCCCGGTCGGTTGAACTCGAACAGGGAACGCGGACTACACCCAGCGGACTATCCTACGGCATCGATCCGTCAGAAGGAACCGGGGGCGGTGTGCCCCGGACACGTGCGCCTGACGGCACCGCAGAGGGCCGTCCACGGCGCCCGCAGGCTGTCGCTGACGGCGTCGTGGATGCAGGCCCGGCCACGAGGCCTCGGCACCGCCTGCGCCCGCGTGGGACGCCTCTGCGCCGCCCGCGGTGACGGTCGCGAGTCGGAGACCAGGTCACCGCGCGGGCGTCCCGGCGACGCCGCTCCCCCCCGACACGGCGACGACCCGCTCCTGACCTCGTGAGGCCGGGAGCGGGCCGTCGCCGTGCGGACGAGCCTCAGACGTCGAGCGGGGCGACGGTCACGCCGAGCTCGGCGAGCTTCGCGGCACCGCCGTCGGGGGCCGTCAGGACCCAGATGCCGTCCTCGAGGATGGCGACGCTGTGCTCCCAGTGGGCCGCACGCGCGCCGTCGTCGGTCACGACCGTCCAGTCGTCCTCGAGCACCTGCGTGAAGCGCTCACCACGGGTCACCATGGGCTCGATGGCCAGGCACATGCCCGGCTTGAGCCGGGGTCCACGCTCACGCGTCCGGTAGTTCAGGACGTCCGGCGGCTGGTGCATCGACGTACCGATGCCGTGCCCCACGTACTCCTCGATGATCCCGTAGGGGACGCCGTCGGCCGCGGCCGACGCCTCGATCGAGTCCTCGACCGCGTTGCCGACGTCCCCCAGACGCTCGCCGGTCGCCAGGGCGGCGATGCCGGCCCAGAGCGCCCGCTCGGTCGCCTCGACGAGTGCGACGTCCGCCGCGTCGGCCTCGGGCAGGACGAACGAGAACGCGGAGTCCCCGTGCCAGCCGTCGACGATCGCGCCGCAGTCCACCGACACGACGTCGCCCGGGAGCAGCTCTCGCGTCCCCGGGATGCCGTGCACGACCTCGTCGTTCACCGAGACGCACAGCGTCGCCGGGTACCCGTGGTACCCCAGGAACGACGGCGTCGCGCCGGCATCGCCGATCACGGCCGCCGCCAGCGCGTCCAGGTCCGCGGTCGTCATGCCCGGGCGCACCGCCGAGCGGACCGTGGCGAGCGCGTCGGCGACCACCAGCCCCGCCCGGCGCATCGTGCGCACCTGGTCGACCGTCTTGTACTCGATCTTCTCGCGACCGAACACTTCGCGTTCCTACCGTCCCCGGGTCAGCCGACGAGAGGCGCGAGCGCCTCGACGAGACGCGTGGTCACGTCGTCGATCTCACCGATGCCGTCGACCTGGGCCAGGAGGCCCCGCTCGGCGTACGCGGACGTCAGCGGAGCGGTCTGCTCGGCGTAGATGTCGAGACGGCGGGCGATCGCCTCCTCGGTGTCGTCCTCACGGCCCTCGATCTCCGCACGCTTGCGCAGGCGGGCGAGGAGCTCGTCGCGGTCCGCGGTGAGCTCGAGGACGGCGTCCAGCTCGACACCGAGGTCGGCGAGGATCCCGTCGAGCTCGACGACCTGGGCAGCGTTGCGCGGGTAGCCATCGAGGATGAAGCCGCGCGCGACGTCGTCCTGCGCGAGGCGGTCACGGACCATGTCGTTCGTCACCGAGTCGGGGACGAGCTCACCCTTGGCCGTGTACTCCTGCACGAGCTTGCCCAGCTCGGTGCCGCCCTTGATGTTCGCACGGAAGATGTCGCCCGTGGAGATCGCCGGGATGCCGTAGTGCGCCGCCAGGCGAGCCGCCTGGGTGCCCTTGCCGGCCCCCTGGGGACCCATGATGATCAAGCGCGCGGAGCCCTCGGACGAGGTACCCGCAACGGGAGTCGTGTCGGTCAACGCAAGAACCCTTCGTAGTGACGCTGCTGCAGCTGCGAGTCGATCTGCTTGACCGTCTCGAGGCCGACGCCCACCACGATGAGGATCGAGCTACCACCGAACGGGATGTTGGTGCTCACCCCCAGCAGGACCAGGACGAGCGTCGGGATGAGCGCAACGAGCGCGAGGTAGATGGCACCCGCCGAGGTGATGCGGGTGATGACGTAGTCGAGGTACTCCGCCGTGGGGCGGCCGGCCCGGATGCCCGGGATGAAGCCGCCGTACTTCTTCATGTTGTCCGCGACCTCGTCCGGGTTGAACGTGATGGCCGTGTAGAAGAAGCAGAAGAAGACGATGAGGACCACGTAGATCGAGATGTGGATCGGCGAGGCCGGGTCCGCGAGGTACTTGGTGACCCACTGGACCCATCCTGCCGTCGTGTCGCCGAACTGGGCGATGAGGCCGGGGACCGCGAGCAGCGACGACGCGAAGATGACCGGGATGACGCCGGACATGTTGATCTTGATCGGGATGTAGGTGCTCGATCCGCCATACATCTTGCGTCCGACCATCCGCTTCGCGTACTGGACCGGCACACGGCGCTGGGACTGCTCGACGAAGACGACCAGGCCGATGACCAGGACGATGACGGCGATCATGATCGTGAAGTTGATCGCGCCGTTCGAGCCGCCCGCGATCGACCAGAGAGCGAGCGGGAAGCTGGCCGCGATCGACGTGAAGATCAGGAGCGACATGCCGTTGCCGACACCACGCTCGGAGATCAGCTCGCCGAGCCACATGATGAGGCCGGTACCCGCCGTCATGGTGATGACCATGATCGCGGACGTCAGGAAGCTGTTGTCCGGGATGACCGGGACGGGGCAGCCCGGGAAGAGCAGACCGCTGCGGGCCGTCGTGATGACGGTCGTCGACTGCAGGACCGCGAGGGCGATCGTCAGGTAGCGCGTGTACTGCGTGAGCTTCGCGGTACCGGACTGGCCCTCCTTGTGCAGCGCCTCGAAGTGAGGGATGACCACACGGAGCAGCTGCACGATGATGCTCGCGGTGATGTACGGCATGATGCCGAGCGCGAAGATCGAGAGCTGGAGCAGGGCGCCACCGCTGAACAGGTTCACCATGCCCAGGAGGTTGTTCTGGCCCTGCGTGTCGATGCACTGCTGGACGTTGGCGTAGTCCACACCAGGGGTCGGGATGAACGAGCCCACACGGAAGATCGCCATGATGGCGATCGTGAACAGCAGCTTGCGCCGCAGGTCAGGTGTCCGGAAAGCCCGGGCGAATGCGCTGAGCACCTATCCTCCTGGCCCGCCGAGGCGGGATGTCGTGTCGCCGGTTGGTCGGCGAGATGTGACGCACCCGGCACGGGACGCCATGGGGCACCTTAGCCGCTGCGCCGCGATGGACGGCAAATTGAGACAACCGGCGATGATTCTACGTTCCCCCGAGCAGCGGCGGCACCGGCGGACCACCCCCAGACGCAGACAGGGCCGACAGCGCATCGCGCTATCGGCCCTGTCCTACGTGTCAGTCCTCCGAGACGGAGCCACCGGCCGCAAGGATCTTGTCCTTGGCGGAAGCCGAGAACGCGTCGACCGCGACCTCGAGCTTGACGGTGACCTCACCCGTGCCGAGCACCTTGACGAGCTCGCCCTTGCGGACGGCTCCCTTGGCGACCAGGTCCTCGACGGTGACGGAGCCACCCTCGGGGTACAGCGCGGAGAGCTTGTCCAGGTTCACGACCTGGTACTCCGTGCGGAACGGGTTCTTGAAGCCACGAAGCTTGGGCAGACGCATGTGCAGCGGCATCTGTCCACCTTCGAAGCGCTCCGGCACCTGGTAACGAGCCTTCTGGCCCTTGGTACCACGGCCGGCCGTCTTACCCTTCGACGCCTCACCACGACCCACACGGGTCTTGGCCTTCTTGGCGCCGGGGGCGGGACGGAGGTGGTGGACCTTGAGGGTGCCACCAGCGCCGACGGTCTGCTGCGCCTCGGCCTTGGGGGCCTCGGTCGCAGCTGCCTTCTTGGCGGGAGCCTTCTTCTTCGGAGCGTCGGTCGAAGCCTCGACCGCGGTCTCCTTCTTGGCCTTCTCAGCCATGATCACTCGACCTCCTCAACGGCGACGAGGTGCGCCACCGTTGCGACCATGCCGCGGATCTCCGGGCGGTCCTCCTTCACGGCGGTGTCGCCGATCCGCTTGAGGCCCAGAGTGCGCAGCGTGTCGCGCTGATTCTGCTTGCCGCCGATGGCGGACTTCGTCTGGGTCACCTTGAGTCGAGCCATCACGCACCTACCCCAGCTGCACGTGCACGCAGGAGCGCGGCCGGAGCCACGGCCTCGAGCGGCAGGCCACGACGCGCTGCAACAGCCTCAGGCTGCTCCAGGTTGCGCAGGGCCTCGACCGTCGCGTGCACGATGTTGATCGCGTTGGACGAACCGAGCGACTTGCTCAGGACGTCGTGGATGCCCGCGCACTCCAGCACGGCGCGCACCGGACCACCGGCGATGACACCGGTACCCGGGGCTGCCGGACGCAGGAAGACGACACCGGCGGCTGCCTCGCCCTGGATGGGGTGAGGGATGGTGCCCTGGATGCGGGGAACCTTGAAGAAGTTCTTCTTGGCCTCCTCGACACCCTTGGCGATCGCCGCGGGGACTTCCTTCGCCTTGCCGTAGCCGACACCGACGGTACCGTCGCCATCGCCCACCACGACGAGCGCGGTGAAGCTGAAGCGACGGCCGCCCTTGACGACCTTGGACACGCGGTTGATGGTGACGACGCGCTCGACGAAGGCGTTCTTCTCGGCGGCGTCACCACGGCGACCGTCACCACGGCGGCCGTCGCGACGAGCGTCGCCGCGGCCTCCGGAGTTGCGGTCGGTCGACTCGTTGGCGGCACCCGTAGGGGCGCCGGTGTTGCTGCGCTGCCCTGCAGCCATCAGAGAATCCTTTGCTTCCGTACCGTGTACACGGTGGTGGTTTCGGCCATCATCACAGGGACAGACCGCCTTCGCGGGCCCCGTCGGCGACTGCAGCCACCCGGCCGTGGTACTTGTTGCCACCGCGGTCGAAGACGACCGAGTCGACACCAGCGGCCTTGGCACGCTCGGCGACGAGCTCGCCGACCTTGCGGGCCTTCGCGCTCTTGTCACCGTCGAACGACCGCAGGTCGCCCTCGATGGTCGATGCGGAAGCAACGGTCTGACCGATCGTGTCGTCCACGATCTGCGCCGTGATGTGGCGCGCGGAGCGCGTCACGACGAGGCGGGGACGAGCAGCCGTGCCAGCGATCTTCTTGCGCAGGCGGAGGTGGCGACGCTTGCGCGAGACTGCCTTGCCCTTGCCGAGAACCTTGAGAGCCATCGTTACTTACCAGCCTTTCCGACCTTGCGGCGGACGACCTCGCCGGCGTAACGCACACCCTTGCCCTTGTACGGCTCGGGCTTGCGGATCTTGCGGATGTTCGCAGCGACCTCGCCGACCTGCTGCTTGTCGATGCCCGAGACCGAGAACTTGGTCGGGGACTCGACAGCGAAGGTGATGCCGGCCGGTGCCGCGACCACGACGGGGTGGCTGAAACCGAGAGCGAACTCCAGGTCAGTGCCCTTCGCGGTCACGCGGTAACCGGTACCGACGATCTCGAGCTTCTTCTCGTAGCCCTGGGTGACACCAGTCACCAGGTTTGCGAGAAGGGTGCGGGTCAGGCCGTGCAGAGCGCGCGATGCACGCTCGTCGTTCGGGCGCGTCACCACGAGGGTGTCGGCGTCCTGGGAGACCTCGATGGGGGCGGGGATGGTGTGCTCCAAGGAACCCTTCGGGCCCTTGACGGTCACCAGCGCGCCGCTGATCGTGACATCCACTCCGGCGGGAACCGGAACGGGGATCTTGCCGATACGAGACATGGCGTATCTCTCCTTTCCGATTACCAGACGTAGGCGAGGACTTCTCCGCCCACGCCCTTCTTGGCTGCCTGACGGTCGGTCAGGAGGCCGGAGGACGTGGACAGGATCGCCACGCCGAGGCCACCGAGAACCTTGGGCAGGTTGGTCGACTTCGCGTACACACGCAGTCCGGGCTTCGACACGCGGCGCACACCGGCAAGGGAGCGCTCACGGTTCGGGCCGAACTTCAGCTGGATGGTGAGGTACTTGCCCACGGGCGCGTCCTCGACGGTCCAGCCGGAGATGTAGCCCTCGGCCTGCAGGATTTCAGCAATGTGCGACTTCAGCTTCGAGAACGGCATCTGAACCGTCTCGTGGTAAGCCGAGTTCGCGTTACGCAGACGGGTCAGCATGTCTGCGATCGGGTCGGTCATCGTCATTGGGCTTCAGCCCTTCCTCGCCGGGGTATCTGGCCGGTTCCCCGAGGGGAACCGTGCCAGACCTGCGACGTAGTTGTTACCAGCTGCTCTTGGTGACGCCGGGAAGCTCGCCACGGTGTGCCATCTCGCGAACGCAGATACGGCACAGGCCGAACTTGCGGTACACGGAGTGCGGGCGACCGCACTTCTGGCAGCGAGTGTAGGCGCGGACCGCGAACTTAGGCTTTGCGGCTGCCTTGTTGACCAGGGCCTTCTTCGCCATGTCAGTTCTCCTTGAAGGGGAAGCCGAGACGGCGCAGCAAGGAGCGGCCCTCGTCGTCGGTCGTCGCCGTCGTCACGATCGTGATGTCCATACCGCGGACGCGATCGATCTTGTCCTGGTCGATCTCGTGGAACATCGACTGCTCCGTGAGACCGAAGGTGTAGTTGCCGTGGCCGTCGAACTGCTTGGCCGAGAGTCCGCGGAAGTCGCGGATACGGGGCAGAGCGATGGACAGCAGGCGGTCGAGGAACTCCCACATGCGGTCACCGCGCAGCGTGACGTGCGCGCCGATCGGCATGCCCTCACGCAGCTTGAACTGAGCGATGGACTTGCGGGCCTTGGTGACCTGCGGCTTCTGGCCGGTGATGGCCGAGAGGTCGCGGATGGCACCCTCGATGAGCTTCGAGTCCTTGGCCGCGTCGCCGACACCCATGTTGACGACGATCTTCGTCAGTCGTGCAACCTGGTTGACGTTCTCGTGGCCGAACTCCTCGAGGAGGCCGGCGACGATCTCGTCGCGGTAGCGCTGCTTGAGACGCGCGATCTCAGGGGCTTGCAGTTCAGTGCTCATCAGATGTCCTTACCGGAACGCTTGGCGACGCGCACGCGAACCTTGCGCGTACGGCCGTCACGCTCGACCTCTTCGGTGCGGTACCCGACGCGGGTGCCCTTCTTGGTCTCCGGGTCGACGACCATCACGTTGCTCACGTGGATCGGCGCCTCGACGACCTCGATGCCACCGGTACGCGTCCCACGCTGGGACTGACCCACCTTGGTGTGCTTCGTGACGCGGTTGATGCCCTCGACGATCACGCGGTCGGAGTCCGTGAGGACCTCGAGCACGCGACCCTGGCTTGCGCGGTCCTTGCCAGAGATGACGACCACGAGGTCGCCCTTCTTGATCTTCGCCATGTTCAGAGCACCTCCGGAGCCAGCGAGATGATCTTCATGAACCGCTTGTCACGCAGCTCGCGGCCCACGGGGCCGAAGATGCGCGTGCCACGGGGCTCGCCGTCGTTCTTGAGGATCACGGCCGCGTTCTCGTCAAACTTGATGTAGGAACCGTCCGGACGACGGCGCTCCTTGGCGGTGCGGACGACGACCGCCTTGACGACGTCGCCCTTCTTCACGTTGCCACCGGGGATAGCGTCCTTGACGGTTGCGACGATGACGTCGCCGATTCCGGCGTAGCGACGGCCCGAACCGCCGAGAACACGGATGCAGAGAATCTCCTTGGCACCCGTGTTGTCGGCGACGCGAAGTCGCGACTCCTGCTGGATCATGTAGTGAACTCCTGTCGTCGAGCTGGTTCTCGCGGAGCGAGCCTTGCCGAACGGATAGCTGTCAGTGCCGGGTCCCTTGCGGGTGAACCGGCCAGGCGCGGCGGGGTCCCGCCGCCCTGTCTACTGGTTGCCGCACCTTGGTGCGGCCCGAGACCGGTCGTGACGGGCGGG
>NZ_JBHUAD010000128.1:0-11407 GCF_042789955.1 Oerskovia sp. NPDC056781 | reverse complement strand
CGGGGGCGCCGGTCCCGGCCCCCCCGGGGTCTCCCCGTGGGGCCGGGGGGGCCCTCGGGGGGGCGCCGCCCCCGCCCCCGGCGGGGGTGGCCCCCCACCCCCTCGGCGGGTGTGTCGGTCACCGTCGGCGGGCGGGGTGGTCACCCTCGGCGTACCGGAGCGGCACCTCGCCTCACTCGGCGCCCAGGCGCGAGCGCAGGCGCGCGAGCTGTGCCCACAGCTGGTCCGGGACGCGGTTGCCGAACGTGTCGAAGAACTGGCTCGTCAGCTCGGTCTCCGCGAGCCACGAGGCGGCGTCGACCTCGAAGAGCGCCTCCAGGTCGCCCTCCGGCAGGTCCAGCCCGTCGACGTCCAGCGCACCGGGTGCGGGCAGCAGACCCACGGGGCTCGTGACGGCCCCCGCATCGGTCCGCAGACCGCGCGAGCGGTCGACCTGCTGCGCGATCCACTCGACCACACGAGAGTTCTCCCCGAACCCCGGCCACAGGAACGAGCCCTCGGCGTCCTTGCGGAACCAGTTGACCTGGAAGATCTTGGGCCGCTTCTCCGGGTCGAGCCCCGCGCCGACGCTCAGCCAGTGCGCCCAGTGGTCGGCCATGTTGTAGCCGCAGAAGGGGAGCATCGCGAACGGGTCGCGGCGCAGCTCGCCCAGTGCGCCCTCGGCGGCCGCGGTGCGCTCCGACGAGATCGTCGCGCCCATGAACACGCCGTGCTCCCAGCTGTACGCCTGCGCGACGAGCGGCACGTTGGTCGCACGCCGACCGCCGAAGATGATCGCGTCGATCGGGACGCCCGCAGGGTCCTCCCAGGTGTCGGCGATCGTCGGGCACTGCGCGGCCGCGACCGTGAAACGCGAGTTGGGGTGCGCGGCGGGGGTCTCCGCCCCAGGGGTCCAGTCGTCGCCGAGCCAGTCGGTGAGGTGCGCGGGCGCCTCGGGGGTCAGGCCCTCCCACCAGACGTCGCCGTCGTCGGTCAGGGCGACGTTGGTGAAGATGGTGTCGCGGTCGAACGTCGCGACCGCGACGGGGTTGGTGTCGATCCCGGTGCCGGGGGCGACGCCGAAGAACCCGGCCTCGGGGTTGATCGCGCGCAGCGTCCCGTCGGGTCCCGGGCGCAGCCAGGCGATGTCGTCCCCGATGGTCTCGACCTTCCACCCGGGGACGGTCGGCTGGAGCATCGCGAGGTTCGTCTTGCCGCACGCCGAGGGGAAGGCCGCGGCCAGGTGGTAGGCGCGTCCCTCGGGGGACGTGGCCCGGATGAGCAGCATGTGCTCGGCGAGCCAGCCCTCGTCGCGGGCCATGGCCGAGGCGATGCGCAGGGCGAAGCACTTCTTGCCGAGCAGCGCGTTGCCGCCGTACCCGGACCCGTAGGACCAGATCTCGCGGGTCTCGGGGAAGTGGGCGATGTACTTGGTGTCGTTGCAGGGCCAGGGCACGTCCTGCGTGACGGCTCCCGAGTCGTCGACGAGCGGCGCACCCACGCTGTGCACGGCGGGCACGAACGGCGCCCCTGCGTCGATCAGTGCGAGCACGTCGCTGCCGACCCGCGTCATGACGCCCATGCTCACGACGACGTAGGGCGAGTCGGTGACCTGGATGCCGACCTGGGAGATGGGGCCGCCGACGGGGCCCATCGAGAAGGGCACGACGTACATCGTGCGACCGCGCATCGACCCGTCGAACACGTCCCGGAGCTCGGTGCGCATGGCGTCCGGCTCGCGCCAGTTGTTGGTGGGGCCGGCGTCGGCCTCGTCGCGCGAGCAGATGAACGTGCGGGACTCGACACGGGCCACGTCGCTCGGGTTCGAGCGGGCGAGGTAGCTGCCGGGGCGCAGCTCGGGGTTCAGGGGCAGGAGCGTGCCGGCGTCGACCATGAGATCGACGAGCCGCTGCTTCTCCGCCGCGGAGCCGTCGCACCACACGACCGCGTCGGGCTCGGTGAGCTCGGCGATCTCCCGGACCCAGGCGCGCGGGTCGCGGGTGGCGCGCCGGCCCCCTGGGCCGAACGCGGCACCGGCCATCGCGGTGGTGAGGACGTCGGGCAGCTCCTCCGTGAGGGCGGCGTGGCGGGTGCGGCGGGGATGGGCGGTCGCGGTCATGAGGGTCTCCGGTCCTGGGCGGTCGTCGGGTCCACCCGGTGGGTGTCGGTGCTGCTGTTTCCACCATCGACCCGGAACACGGCGGTTTTCCACCTGGAGCACTGTCAAGAATCGCTGATCTTGACATAGAGTCAAGGAATGGCCGTCGACGAAGACCGCAAGATCCCCACGAGCCCCGAGGTCCACGCCCCGGCGAGCACCGACCTCATCACCCTGGGGCGCCGGATCCGGTACTTCCGGACCGGCCGCGGGCTCACGCTCGACGCGCTCGGCGCGCAGGTGGGAACCACCGCGAGCCTCCTGTCGCTCATCGAGAACGGGAAGCGTGAACCGCGGCTCTCGCTGCTCCAGGCGCTCGCGGGCGCGCTCGACGTCGCGGTGGGGGACCTGCTCGCGGACGAGCCGCCGTCGCGCCGGGCCGCGCTCGAGATCGAGCTGGACCGCGCCCAGCGCGGCCCGTTGTTCGCGACCCTCGGCCTGCCCTCGGTCAAGGCGTCGCAGAAGCTCCCGATGCCGGTCCTGGAGAACCTGGTCGGTCTGCACGGCGAGCTGGCCCGGCGCGCGTCCGAGGCCATCGCGACGCCCGAGGAGGCCCGGCGAGCCAACACCGAGCTCCGCCTGGAACGACAGTCGCGCAACAACTACATCCCCGAGCTCGAGGACCTCGCGGAGGAGATGACGCGCCGCGCGGGCTACACGTCGGGCGCCCTGACGCACCGCACGGTCGCGCGCATGGCCGAGCAGCTCGGCTTCACGCTGCTGCACGTCGACGACCTGCCGCACTCGACGCGCACGGTCACGGACCTGCGCAACGGCCGGATCTACCTCCCGCCCGCCTCGATCCCGGGCAGCCACGGCCTGCGCTCGCTCGGCCTCCAGGCGATCGCGCACCGCGTGCTGGGGCACCAGCGCCCGACGTCGTACGCGAACTTCCTGCGCCAGCGCGTCGAGATCACGTACTTCGCGGCGTGCTGCCTCATGCCGCAGTCGGCGGCCGTCGAGTTCCTGGAGCAGCGCAAGAAGGACAAGGACCTCGCGGTCGAGGACTTCCGCGACGCGTTCGGCGTCTCGCACGAGGCCGCGTCGCAGCGCTTCACGAATCTCGCGACGTCGCGCCTGGGCATCCCGGTGCACTTCATGCGTGTGGGGGACGACGGCGCCCTGTACCGCGGGTACGCGAACGACGGCCTGCCCTTCCCGGCGGACGTCACGGGGGCCATCGAGGGGCAGCTCGTGTGTCGCCGGTGGGCCGCGCGCGAGGCGTTCACGCGCCGCGACCGCGCGACGGAGTCCTACCAGTACACGGACACGCCTGCGGGCACCTTCTGGTGCAGCACCCAGACGGGGACGACGACGACGGGCGAGTTCTCGATCACGGTCGGGGTCCCGTTCGCCTCGGCCAAGTGGTTCCGGGGCCGTGAGACGACCGCGCGCCGTGCCTCGACCTGCCCGGACGAGACATGCTGCCGCAAGCCCGCGGCCCAGCTCGCGCGCCACTGGGAGGAGGTCGCCTGGCCGAGCGCGCGCATGCACCAGTACGTGCTGTCCGCGCTGCCCTCCGGCGCGTTCCCGGGCGTGGACGCCTCGGAGGTCTACGCGTTCCTCGAGAAGCACGCACCCCGCGAGGGCTGACCGGCTCGCGTCGGGCGCGCGGCGTCGTCGGGCGGTCCGGCGGGCCGGGTGAGCTGGGCGACCTGTCCCAGCACCTCGGCGGTCTCGATCTCGACGCGCAGCTCGATGCGGTCGAGGCCCAAGGACGCTGCGTCGGCGACCGTGCCGAGCAGCACGCGCAGGTCGGCCACGGCGGCCGACACGGCCTCGACCGTCGTTGCGCGCTCGGCCCGGGCGGTGACGAGCCCGAGGCTCAGGCCGAGGTCCTCGGCGACGTCGGGGCCCGCCGACAGGAGCGTGGACGCGGCCCGGGCCAGGGCGCCGACGTGCTGCCCGAGCTCGCGGGCGGGCAGGCGGGTGGACGCGAGGTCGGTCACGCGGTCGTCGAGCTCGCGCGCGACGAGCGTCGAGGACGCGTCGCGCAGGTCCTCGACGTAGGTGCGGTATCCGGTGCCCTCGGCGAGGGGACGCTGCGTCCGGTCGAGGGCCCAGGCCGGGTCGCGGTCGGCGGCCTGCAGGAACACGTCGAGGTCGACGGCGTCGAGCGCCTCGTCGTCGTCGCCCGCGAGCCACCTCTCGACCCGGGTGAGGTGATCGGGGTCGTCGACGTCGAGCCCGACGGTCGAGAGCACGTCGAGCCAGGTGCCGGTGATCGGGTCGTACAGCGGGACGAGGTGCGCGTCGTCGGGGCCGAAGGGCCGGACGTGCCGTCCGTGGTGCGGGTCGTGCAGGAGCACCCACTGCTCGCCGTCGATGACCACGGGACCGGACTCGGTCATCTCGAGCGCGACCCGGGTGGCCCACTCGTCGTACGTCTCGCCCCAGGTCTCGCCCGTCATGGGGTCGCGGAGCGTGATCGGAGACCGCAGCCGCGCGGGCAGCCACAGGAGGGGGTGCCACATCGCGCTCGGCCTCAGACCGGGCCATCGGCGGTGACCTGCGGGCACGGTCCAGGGCATCGGCAGCGGGCTGGCCGTGAGCGGGGAGAGCAGGAGCTCGCCGTCGTACAGCCCCGAGAAGGCGCGCCACAGATGCAGCCGTCCCGTCGTGTCGAGCGCCGACGCGGGCAGGAGGAGGTGTTCCCCCGGTCCGACGTCGAGCGCTCGGCGCCTGTGCTCCACGTTCGTCCTCTCCTCGCTGACCGTCTGGGGCTGCCTATGCCGGGTGTGCATGCGCCAGCCTGCGTGGCGGGGAGGCGCGCCCTTGGACGGGCTGTGACAGACGTCACATCACCAGAGGTGTCCGCAGGCCCGAATTTCGCGAGCGCGCCGCACACACACGTGCCATGCAGACCATCACCGTCACCGCCGACGTCGACGTCGATGTCACCGCCGCTGCCCGTACGTCCGTCCACGACCGTGCGAGCGACGAGCTCGACCGCACCACGACCGACGTCGCTCGTCGCGTGCGCGCAGGCGACCTCACCGAGCGTGAGGCCCGCATGATCATCTTCGAAGCGGTGTTCCGCACGGGCATCGTGCGCTCCGAGACGACGCGCTACTGCCACCGCCACGGCATCGCGCGCTTCCTCCACGACGACATGGTCGATGCCGCCGTGGACTTCTACACCCGCAAGATCCTCGACCTGCCCAGCACCGACGGCGCCGAGGGCGACTCCCGCGGGCGCAACGGCACCAAGTTCTTCGACCTCGAGGTCTTCGCGGGCGGTGCGAGCGCGGCGGGCTCGATCCGCCAGGCGCTCGGGGACTACACGCTCATGCACCGGACCCTGCTGCGCAGCGTCCGGTCGGCCCGCAAGGTCGGCCAGATCGTCTCGACGGACCTCCTCGAGGGCACGATCGACGCCGAGGGGCGCCTCGCAGGGCTCGTGCACGAGCTCCCCGTGGTGCCCGACCTGGCCGTCCAGGTCCTCGACGCGGGGCGCGACGAGGAGCTCGACCGCCTCTACGCTGCCCACGAGAGCGCTGCCACCCGTCAGCGCGGAGTCCTGCGCATGCACGTCGACGCCGCGGCGATCCGCGACGCGTTCGCCCTGCCCACCCTCGAGCGTCCTCTCGACCCGGACGTGCGGGCCCGCATGCTCGCGTGGATCGAGGAGGACGAGGGACTCGCCCTGCGCTCGGTCCTCGCGTTCACCGCGTCGCCGTCGGACCCGCGCGTGGCGACCCTCGCCGGGCTGTGGACGACCTACGAGGACGAGCACCTCGAGACCGTCGCCTCGCACGAGTACGGGCAGAAGATCGCCCACCTCCTCGTGCACGACGTCCTCGCGGACCGTGCACGCCCGGGGCGGCCCGCCCTGTCCCGCACCCGGGTCGCGGTCAAGCAGGCCGTCGCCGGCTGCGGGGTCGACGCCGCCTGGATCACCGAGCTCACCGCGGTGTTCGTCGAGCACGAGCACGAGGCACGCTCCGCCTGGGACCCGGACCGCGGGACCGGTGAGTCGACGCGCGACAGCGCGCGCTACCTGGGCGCCCTCGCGGCAGCCGTCGCGCTGCCCGGCGCACCGCTCGGACGCACGCCTCTCGAGGTGCGCAGCACCCTCGCGGACGTCGTCGCCGCGGCACGCCAGACGACGAGGGTCGCCGAGGCGGGCTGACCGACCTTCGCAGCCAGGCCGGACGGCGGCCGGTCCCGCTGCAGACGGCCGATCCCGCTGCATAGGAAGCAGGACCGTCGACGCCTCGACCAGAGGCACCGAGAGGAGCACCCCATGGCTGCCACCCCCGCACGCCCAAGACCCCAGACGATCGCCGAGCGCTGCGCACCCCTGACCAAGGAGCTCGCGCGCCGACGAGCAGGCGCCCCTCTCTACCCCGGCGACGTGCACGAGCAGATCGCCTCGCTCGTCGACGAGCTCGTCATCCAGGGCCTGACCCGCGCCGAGGCCGCGGGGCTCGTGAACCGCGCGGCCCAGAAGGCCACCGCGGCATGAACCACCTGCGGCGACCGTGGGAGCCCCCGGACGCCGACCCGCACGACGCGATCGACCGGTGCGACCGGTGCGATGCGTGCGGCGCGACGGCCTGCGTCCGGGTGACCGTCGCCCACGAGGGGAACCTCCTCTTCTGCGACCCGCACTACCGCGTGCACGAGAGCGCGATCGTCACCGCCGGGTACGGCGTGCGAGACGAACGGCGCACCCTCGACGAGGACATCGCGCTGGCGCTCGCCCTCGCGCGCGCGCTCGACAGCGCCGCCTGACCTCGAGCGTCGTCGCCGGGCCCGCCCGAGGCGCCGGGTATCACCCCCACCAACCGCACGAGACGACCGACAGTCACCGACGACAGCCCCGGTCGATGCCGGGGCTGGGGGGACCGGTGTCCCTGACGACAGGTCGCTCCGAGCGACGACGACGATGCCAGCGATGGCGTGGAGGTGCGGGCGTGGACGAGATGGACGAGATCGTCCACGAGTTCTTGGTCGAGTCCTACGAGAACCTCGATCAGCTGGACCAGGACCTCGTGGCACTGGAGAGCGACCCCTCGTCGCGCGCGCTGCTCAGCAGCATCTTCCGCACCGTGCACACCATCAAGGGCACGAGCGGCTTCCTCGGGTTCGGCAACCTGGAGAAGGTCTCGCACGTCGGGGAGTCCCTGCTGTCCGAGCTGCGTGACGGCGAGCGCGTGATGGACCCGCAGGTCGCGGACGTGCTGCTCGCGCTCGTCGACACCCTGCGCGCCATCCTCGCCAAGGTCGAGGCGGGCGCGGGGGACGACGTCGACGTCGAGTCGATGGTCGCCCAGATCGTCGCGGTGCAGGAGGGGCGCGCGCCCACCGAGGAGCCGGCGTCCGACGAGCCGGCGTCCGAGGAGCCTGCGACCGAGGCGCCTGCGGCTGAGGACCCGGCGCCGCTCGAGCCCGACGCCGTCGTCCTTCCCCGGCCTGAGCCCGAGCGGGCCGAGGCCCAGGCACCCGTGGCCCCCGTCGCCGTCGAACCTGCCCCCGTGCAGGCCCCGCCGGAGCCCGCGGCCCCCGCCTCGACCGTCCCCGCGCCCAAGCACGAGGAGATCGAGCTTCCCGGGCGCAACGCGGCCGACGGGTCGATCCGCGTCGACGTCGACCTCCTCGACTCCCTCGTGCGGCAGGTCGGCGAGCTCGTGCTCGTCCGCAACCAGTTCGACCGCATCGCCGGGGCGGGTGAGGACCAGGAGACCAAGCGGTCCGCGCAGCGCCTGAGCCTCATCGCCTCCGAGCTGCAGGAGGGTGTCATGCGCACCCGCATGCAGCCCATCGAGCACGTGTGGTCGAAGATGCCGCGCATCGTGCGGGACCTTGCGAAGATGCTCGGCCGCGAGGTGCGCGTCGAGATGACCGGCGGCGACACCGAGCTCGACCGCTCGCTGCTCGAGGCCGTGAAGGACCCCCTGACGCACCTGGTGCGCAACGCCGTCGACCACGGGATCGAGGCGCCCGACCAACGTCGCGCCGTGGGCAAGGTGAGCCAGGGCCTCGTGTCGCTGCGCGCCTACCACTCGAACGGCCAGGTCGTCGTCGAGATCACCGACGACGGCGCGGGCATCGACCCCGAGAAGGTGGGACGCTCGGCGGTCTCGAAGGGGCTGCGCAGCGCCAACGAGATCGCGGCGATGTCGTCGTCCGAGGTGCTGGACCTGCTGTTCCTGCCCGGGTTCTCGACCGCGGCCAAGGTCACCAACGTCTCCGGCCGTGGCGTCGGGATGGACGTCGTCCGGACGAACATCGAGGCGATCGGTGGGTCCGTCGACGTCGAGTCGAGCGTCGGCAAGGGCACGACGTGGCGGATGCGCATCCCGCTCACGCTCGCGATCATGCCCGCGCTCACCGTCACGTGCTGCGGCTCGGTCTACGCGATCCCGCAGGTCAGCCTCCTGGAGCTCGTCGCGCTCGGGGGGCAGGACACCCGGATCGAGCACGTCGGTACCGCCCCCGTGTTCCGCCTGCGCGGGACGCTGCTCCCGCTCGTCTCGCTCGCCGAGGTCCTGGACCTCGCCCCCGAGTCCGCGGGCCGCGTCATCGCGGTCGTCGAGGCCGACGACCAGCGGTTCGGCGTGATCGTCGACCGCGTCCTCAACATGGAGGAGATCGTCGTCAAGGGACTCGCGAGCCGGCTCAAGCAGATCGGGATGTACTCGGGCGCGACGGTGCTCGGCGACGGGGGCGTCGCCCTCATCCTCGACCTTCCCGCGATCGCGCGGCGCGTGCTCAGCACCGAGATCGCCGAGCTCGCCAAGGTGCGTCGGCAGACGACGGCGCAGGCCGCCAAGGCGACGCACCAGGTGCTGGTCGTCGCCGCCGGTGACCGCCGCGTCGCGATCCCGCTGTCCGCGGTCACGCGGCTCGAACGGATCCGCACGGACCGCATCGAGCAGGTCGGGACGCGCGAGGTGCTCCAGTACCGCGGTGCGCTCGTCCCGCTGGTCCGGCTCGATCGGGTGCTGGGCGCCGTCGGCGGCCCGACCGGTGACGAGCTCGACGTCGTCGTGTACACCCGAGGTGGTCGCAGCATCGCGATGGCCGTGTCGGAGATCCTCGACATCGTCGAGGACGACGCCCGGCTGCACAGCGACATCGACGACCACGGCCTCGTGGGGTCGACCGTCCTCGACCAGCGCGTCACCGAGCTGCTCGACGTGCGCAGCGCCGTGCGCGCCGCGGACGCGGGCTTCTTCGACGACGACCCGGACGACCCCGACGCCCCGGACGGCCTCGCCGCACGGGCGGCCTTCGACGACGACCTCCTGGCAGGTGTGCGATGAGCACGAGACTCGTGACGTTCACGCTGGGCGACCGGCTCTGCGGCATCCCCGTCGACCGGGTCCAGGAGGTCCTGCCGAGCCGGCCGCGCACGCGTGTGCCGCTCGCCCCCGACGACGTCGCGGGCCTCGTCAACCTCCGCGGCCAGGTCGTCCTCACGGTCGACCTCCGACGACGGCTCGGCATGCCCGCGCACGACGGCGAGCAGATGATGGCCGTCGTCTTCGTGGGCGACGAGACCGTGAGCCTGCTCGTCGACCGGATCGGCGACGTGCTCGTGGTCGACGAGGACCAGTTCGAGCTGCCTCCCCAGACCCTGTCCGAGGCGCTGCGAGCCGTGATCCTCGGCACCTACAAGCTCTCCGGCCAGCTGCTGCTCGCGCTCGACGTCGACGCCGTGGCGTCGTGAGCGCGCCGTGATCGGCACCGTGCGCACGCACGCAGGCCGAGCAGGCAAACCCCTCCCCGTTCATCACACCGCCCAGGAGTACCCATGTCCACGTCCCTGACGTCCGCGACCTCGCGGCCGCGCCGCTCCCGCTTCGGCGACCTCTCCGTCCGGACCCGGATCATCGTCGCGCTCGGCGTCCTCGTCCTCGTGCTCGTGGGGACCGTCGCCGTCGCCCTGCAGGGCCTGCGCTCGACGCTCGAGGACACCGCGACCGTGGCCGACGTGGGGAACACCGCGCTGCGCCTCAACGCCCAGATCGACCACGGTGCGCAGGAAGCGTGGCGACTGACGTACCAGTACGACATCGTCGAGGGGTCGGCCCGGTCCGCGGTCGTCGCACAGATGGAGGCGACCGACGCAGACCTGGCGGAGGACATCGCCGCGTACGACGCGATGCTCGGCACGATGGCCGAGCCGAACTGGGAGACGTTCAAGACGGCGTGGGCTGACTGGGTCTCCTACCGGGACTCGACGCTCATGCCGGCCGTCGAGGACAAGGCGGTGACCTCCGAGATCCAGTCGCGCAACGACGCTCTCATCGCGGCGCACGTCTCAGCGCTCTCCCTCGCGGGCAAGGCCGCGAACGAGTACGCCGCGTCGGTCTCCGACGAGGCCGCGGCCCACGCCCAGAAGACCGTCGTCACGATGATCGTCCTCGGGCTGGCCGGACTGGTGGTCGCGCTCGTCGTCGCGCTCGTCGTCGCGAACGGGATCCGCCGGTCGGCCGAGAAGGTGCGCCGCTCGTTGGTCGCGCTCGCCGAGGGCGACCTGACGGTCCGTGCGGACGTGGACAGCCGCGACGAGATCGGTCAGATGGCCGTGGCCCTCGCGACCGCGCAGACGAGCCTGCGGGCGATCATCTCGACGGTCGCCGGCACGGCCCAGGAGGTGGCCGGAGCGGCCGATCGCCTGTCGTACGCAGGCGCGCAGTTCTCGGCGTCGTCGGAGGAGACGGCGGCGCAGTCGGGGGTGGTGGCTGCGGCTGCGGAGCAGGTGTCGCAGAACGTGCGGACGGTGGCTGCGGGGGCTGAGCAGATGGGGGCCTCGATCCGGGAGATCGCGCAGAACTCGAACGAGGCGGCGAAGGTGGCCAATCGTGCGACGGATCGTGCGGCGTCGACGAACGTGACGGTGCAGAAGCTGGGTACGAGCTCGCAGGAGATCGGTGATGTGGTGAAGGTGATCACCTCGATCGCCGAGCAGACGAATCTGTTGGCGTTGAACGCGACGATCGAGGCGGCTCGTGCGGGGGAGGCGGGCAAGGGGTTCGCGGTGGTGGCTTCTGAGGTCAAGGAGCTGGCGCAGGAGACGGCGAAGGCGACGGAGGACATTGCTCGTCGGGTGGAGGCGATCCAGGACGACACGTCGAGTGCGGTGGGGGCGATCGGTGAGATCGCGGACATCATCGGGCGGATCAACGACTATCAGCTGACGATCGCGTCGGCGGTGGAGGAGCAGACCGCGACGACGACGGAGATGTCTCGTGGGGTGCAGGAGTCCGCGACGGGTGCTTCGGAGATCGCGGGCAACATCACCGGCATCGCGACCGC